>JAAYRZ010000233.1 GCA_012518515.1 Alcaligenaceae bacterium | reverse complement strand
GACAATTTTAATTTTTATAAAGAGTATGCTCTTTGATATAACGGAGCACTCCAGGGTGAATATAGTCACTGACGTCTTCGCCCTTAGCTAGTCGTAAACGGACCTCCGTGGATGAAATATCTATTTCATCAAACAGAATCTGAATAATTTCTTTGCCGGCTACCTGTGCGTCAAGCATGATTTTCGGTATTTCAGAAGAATAATCAGGCCGCTTAGCTACGACGAGCGTTAGCTTTTGCATAATTTCTTTCCAACCGTTCCAAGTTGGAAAGTTTTGTAATTGGTCAGTCCCCATCAGCCAATAATAATCAATATTATCGTCTAGTTCTCGAACCGTATCAATAGTGTAGGTTGGGCCATCTCTTTCGATTTCCATCGTATTGAAGATGATCTTGGGATGCCCCTCAGCAGCAATCTTAAGCATTTGTAGACGGTGTTCAGAGCTAACTGAAAGACTGTCTTTTTGCCAAGGCTGCCCTGCAGGAAGTAGCTCCACATGCTCTAAAGGTAGCTGCTCCAGCGCACTTAAAGCTAATTTAATATGCGCTTTATGAATAGGATTAAAACTGCCACCTAATAAACCTATTTTGGGGCGGCCTGTCATTTGATAGCTCGCCAAGCGATGTCTTTGCGGAACTGCATACCATCAAATTTGATGTTTTCAATCGCATCATAAGCCTTTGTCCTAGCTTCCTGAATACTTTCACCTAGCGCAGTAACACAAAGCACGCGTCCACCAGAGGTTAATACCTCACCATCGACTAACTTGGTGCCAGCATGAAACACCATGACCTCGTTGCTATCCTCAGGTAGGCCACTAATGATATCGCCGGTGCGTGGGTCAGCAGGATAATTATGTGATGCTAAAACGACACCAATGGCACTACGTGGATCCCAGTCAATTTGCACTTGATCTAGCTTGCCCTGAGTCGCCGCTTCGAATAAAGTCACGAAGTCATTTTTTACACGCATTAAAATAGGCTGTGTTTCTGGGTCACCTAAGCGGCAGTTAAATTCCAATACCTTAATCGGTCGTGTGGCATCGTCACCTTCGCCGATCATGACGCCAGCATAAAGAAAACCAGTGTATTCAATGCCATCAGCCTGCATGCCTTCGATCGTAGGGATCACAGCTTCGCGTAAAATACGCTCATGAATAATGTCATTGACAATAGGGGCAGGGGAGTAAGCACCCATACCACCAGTATTTGGCCCCTGATCGCCATCTAGCTGACGCTTGTGGTCTTGACTAGAAGCCAAAGGTAGAATGGTTTTACCATCACACATAACGATGAAGCTAGCTTCCTCACCATCTAAGAACTCCTCAATGACGACTAAAGCACCTGCTTCACCAAATTGACCACCTAGCATATCATCAATTGCCTGATGAGCCTCATCTAGCGTCATGGCAACGACGACACCTTTACCCGCAGCAAGGCCATCGGCCTTAATGACAATCGGTGCACCTTGCTGCTCGACATACTCATGTGCCGCTTTAGCTTCGCTAAAGCTGGCATAAGCAGCAGTTGGAATCTGGTGGCGAATCATAAAGGCTTTTGCAAAATCCTTTGAGCTTTCTAATTGAGCTGCCTCTTGAGTGGGGCCGAAAATAGCCAAGCCCTCAGCACGAAATAAATCGACGACGCCTGCTGCTAAGGGGGCTTCGGGGCCTACGACGGTTAATGCGACCTGATTGTCTTTGGCAAACTCCACCATTTGTTCGGGTGTTTTGAGGTCAACACTACTGAGGCGCTCGGAGCGAGCGGTGCCGCCATTGCCAGGAGCGACAAATACTTTATCCGCATTGGGAGATTTAGAAAGACACCATGCCAAGGCATGTTCACGGCCACCGCCACCGATCACTAAAATATTCATAAGGATTTTGCTACAAACTCTTTAAAATTAACTGATTAATTACTACTTACTCGACTGCTTCTTCTTCGTCAAAAACAGCGTTGGTATAGACCTTTTGTACGTCATCCAGGTCTTCTAGCATATCGATGATTTTTTGCATTTTAATTGCGTCATCACCGCTTAATTCGATTTCATTTTGTGGCTTCATGACGATTTCAGCTACTTCTGGTTCTAACTCAGCTGCGATGAAGGCATCGCGAACTTGTGCAAAATCTGTGGGTGCTGAAATAACTTCGGTTAAGCCGTCTTCATCGGTTTCAATATCTTCGGCGCCAGCTTCAAGCGCTACTTCCATGATTTTTTCTTCGTCAATGCCTGGTGCAAAAAGAAACTGACCTACATGGTCAAACATAAAGGTAACTGAGCCATCGGTACCGAGATTGCCACCATTTTTAGTTAAGGCGTGACGTACATCGGCAACTGTGCGTGTACGATTGTCTGTCATGCAGTCAACAATGACAGCAGCCCCACCAAGACCATAGCCTTCGTAACGTGCAAACTCGTAGCTATCACCGTCTGCGGCACCAGCACCACGCTGGATCGCACGATTGATATTGTCTTTAGGCATGTTATTTGCATTAGCCTTATCCATGGCCAGACGTAATGGTGGGTTGGTTTCCGGGTCTGAACCACCTGCGCGTGCAGCGACTGTGATCTCACGGATAATTTTTGTCCAGATTTTTCCTCGTTTGGCGTCCTGGCGACCTTTGCGGTGCTGGATATTCGCCCATTTACTATGACCTGCCATAATGCTCTTTTACTATAAATAAAGGTTAAACTGATGTGAATATATTATTAGTATTAAATTTGAAGTATTTTTATTGTGCCTAGATTTTACCTTGAATAGCACAATATTTTATAGAATAGCCATAATTATAGCCTTTTATGAGGAATCCTTTATGCTTGAGCCCATTGCTTTTGGACGCAATCCTGAAAATGAAGTAGTTTTACAACCTAAATTAGCGAATCGCCATGGCTGTATTACCGGTGCGACTGGTACAGGTAAGACTGTCACTTTACAGCTGATGGCTGAAGCCTTTTCTAAAATTGGTACGCCCGTCTTTTTAGCTGACGTTAAGGGCGACCTTTCGGGGATTTCACAAGCGGCAGAAAGTAGTGTGGGGCTGCAGAAACGACTTGATAAGTTAGGATTGCCAGAGCCGCAGTGGGGAGCTTGTCCGACTGTTTTTTGGGATGTTTTTGGTGAGCAGGGTCATCCGTTGCGTGCCACGATCAGTGATATGGGGCCATTGCTTTTAGCACGAGCCATGGACCTTAATGATACGCAGACCGGTATTCTGAATATTTGTTTTAAATTGGCCGATGATGAGGGATTGTTACTGCTCGATCTGAAGGACCTCAGGGCTATGCTGCAGTTTGTTTCTGATAATGCGCGTGAGTTGCGCGGTACGTATGGCAATATTGCTCCGGCTTCAGTTGGTGCCATTCAGCGTGCCCTATTGGAGCTTGAGGTGCAGGGTGGAAATATCTTTTTTGGCGAGCCGATGCTAGATGTCTTTGATTTGATGCGCACAGACTCTCGGGGTCAGGGGATAGTCAATATTCTGGCGGCTAATAAATTGATGCAATCACCCAGATTATATGGGGTTTTCTTATTATGGCTATTAGCAGAACTCTATGAAAACCTACCTGAAGTAGGCGATTTAGATCAGCCCAAGTTTGTTTTCTTTTTTGATGAGGCTCATTTATTATTCGATAGCGCGCCTAAAGCATTGCTTGAACGTATTGAGTTAGTGGTTCGTTTAATCCGTTCTAAGGGGGTGGGTGTTTATTTTATTACTCAAAACCCATTAGATATTCCTGATACTGTTTTAGGTCAGTTAGGTAATCGAGTGCAGCATGCTTTGCGTGCCTATACCCCTAGAGATCAACGTGCCGTTAAAACTGCGGCAGATACGATGCGTCCCAATCCACCCCTAGATATTCATCAGGCCATTACTGAATTAGGGGTAGGTGAGGCTTTGGTTTCTTTTCTAGATCCTAAGGGTATCCCTACACCCACTGAAAGAGTCTGGATGTTTGCTCCTGGTAGTAGAATTGGCTTAGCTAGTGAGCAGGAGATTGCTCGTATACGTGCAAGTTCTCTTTTTAGTAATAAATATGACCAAGCCGTGGATCGTGAGTCAGCTTATGAATTGTTGACACAGCGTGCAGAAAAAGAAGCTGAAGAGGCTGCTGCAGCTGCTGAGAGAGCTCAGGGTGGTGGCGGAATTACTGGCATGCTAAGGGATGCCTTACTTGGTTCTACCGGCCCTAGAGGGGGTAGGCGTGAAGGCCTAGTAGAGCAAGTAGCTAAAACGGAAGCTCGTCGAGTGACTAGAAATTTGTTGAGAGGCGTGTTGGGTTCTTTATTGGGTAGCAGTAAGAGCCGGCGTTAAGAAGGTTTAAAAGAGGATAGGTGTTTATCCTCTTTTAAAGACTATTTTTTGTGTTTAATGATGTCGTCAGGAAAAATTACAGCATAAACTTCAGGTAGGTTATGTTGAATAAGCTTTTTGTTCAGATACATTAAGGTATTGAACTCCTCTTTATCCAGACAAGAATAAAACTGATTCAAGGTATTTTCGATCGTTTTAATGATTTCTACGCGCAAATTACAGCTTTTTTCAGTTAAGGCAAGTTCGATGACACGTTTGTCTTTTTCTGAGCGCTTACGGGTAATTAAGCCTTTACTTTCTAAGCGATTGAGTGTGCGTGTCATGGCACCGGTATCAACTCCGATGATTTCGGCTAATTCGGCGGCGGTATTAGCGTGACCAGCATCTAGTAAAACGATTGGGCGCCATTGAGCGCCACTCAGACCAAGTGGTAATAGTTGTGCATCTAGCTGGTCATTAATCGCTTTGTAAACGATGCGTAGTAAGTTACCAGCATTTTGCTCATTTTCTGCCGATTTATGAGTTTCTATTTTTATATGATTCATGATTTTGTTAAGCATATAACGCCTAAGATAATAACTAAGTTTTATTATCTAGCGTGCTACTATTAATATAATTTTTATGATAAATGTAATTTTACAGTCAAAGTAGTTGATTGAGCAGTAATAAGCGGGTATTAGGATTAATCTTTTATTACTGCTATGGATATTACTCTAAAAACTTATAAATTTATAGTTAGTGTTTTTCACAGGTTGAGACATTATTTTAAGGAGAGTCTAGGTATGAGCATCAAAACTAAGCGCATTGAAATCAAACAACATGGTGGCCCAGCGGTGATGGAGTGGGTCGATACCGTGGTTGATGCACCCGCAGCGCATGAAGTGCAGATTGAGCAAAAAGCAGTAGGTCTTAATTTCATTGATATTTATTTCCGTACCGGTCTTTATGAGAGTCCCGTGCCTCATGGTTTAGGTTTTGAAGGAAGTGGGGTAGTGACTGCGGTGGGTAGTGAGGTGACGCATTTACAAGTAGGTGATCGGGTGGCTTATGGTCAAAGTCCTCTCGGTGGCTATGCTTTATTACGCAATATGCCGGCTTTTCAGGTGGTTAAGTTACCTGATGCGATCTCTTTTGAAGAGGGTGCTGCCATTATGCTTAAGGGGTTGACTGCGTGGTATTTGTTGCGTCAGACCTATAGAGTCCAAGAGGGTGAGACGATTTTGCTTCATGCCGCAGCGGGTGGTGTGGGTCTGATTGCAACACAGTGGGCTAAAGCCTTAGGTGTCAAGGTGATTGGTACGTCCTCAAGCGCTGAGAAAATTGCCTTAGCCAAAGAGCATGGAGCCTGGGAGATGATCAACTACCGTGAAGAAGATGTGGTTGCCCGAGTGCTTGAACTGACGAATGGCGAAAAGCTACCGGTGGTCTACGATGGTGTGGGTAAAGATACCTTTGAAACCTCACTTGATTGCTTAAAGCCTCGGGGTTTATTGGTCAGCTATGGTAATGCTTCCGGTGCAGTCACAGGGGTTAATCTTGGTATTTTGGCAGCCAAAGGCTCTCTCTATATCACACGTCCTACGGTTGCTTCTTATGTTAATACACGTGAAGCAATGCAAGAAGCGGCTGATGAGCTTTTTGAGCAGGTGGTATCTGGTAATATCAAGGTCCGAATTGATCAGCGAGTACCATTACAAGAAGTGGCAAAAGCTCATGAGGATTTAGAGGCAGGCCGTACTACGGGTTCTACGGTTTTGACGATAGATTAATTGGTTTTTACTATACAAAAGGCCGTTCGATTAGTCATATTCGAACGGCTTTTTTTTTATGTGAGACTAAATTTGAACTTATTTTTGTTGATGATAATTCATCACTTCTGCAACCTCATTTTTAGAGCCTAGGCAAACACTGACACGTTGGTGTAGTTCCGCAGGCTGTATATCCAGAATGCGCTGCTGACAATCAGTAGAAGCACCGCCAGCTTGTTCAACCAGGAAACTCATCGGGTTCGCTTCATACATCAGGCGAAGTTTGCCTGCTTTATTAGGTTCTCTAGCATCCCACGGATACATGAAAACACCGCCACGCATTAGGATGCGATGGACATCAGCAACCATGGAGGCGATCCAGCGCATATTGAAGTTTTTCTCACGTGGGCCAGTTGTTCCGGCAAGGCAGTCATCGATGTAATTGCGCACTGGCTCGGCCCAGTGTCTATAATTTGACATATTAATGGCAAACTCTTGTGTGTCCTCTGGGATTGTGATTGTTTCGTGGGTGAGGAACCACTCATCTTCTTCTCTATCGAAGGTAAAACCGACTACTCCATGGCCTACACTTAGGATAAGTATAGTTTGTGGGCCATAAATAGCGTAACCTGCGGCGACTTGAGTGTGGCCTGCCTGTAAAAAATCAACTTCATCCAGTTCGGAGGCATTTTTTGGAGAGTTTAGGATTGAAAAAATGGTCCCAATAGAAGCATTAATATCAATATTTGAAGAACCATCTAATGGGTCAAACAGCAGTAAGTAACTCCCTGTTTTTTTAGCTTCTTTAAGGCTGTAGAAGGTATCCATTTCCTCTGATGCCATCCCAGCTAGAAAACCACTTTGTTCATTTTCTTCCAATAAAATATCATTGGCGATCACGTCTAGCTTCTTTTGTACTTCACCTTGGACGTTTTCTGAACCCAAGCTACCTAAAATGCCGGCGAGTGCACCTTTAGCGACTTTGTTGCTGATAGTTTTGCAAGAGCCGCTCACACTCAATAAAAGTCCTGCGAGTTCTTCGTTAATATGTCCCTGATTTTGTGATAAAGCCAGATAATCAGAAAATGTTTTTTTAGACATTGTCTTTCCTAAATAAAAAATTCAAAAATTTGTTAAATCTCTAGTGCCTGATGTTTAAGGTCTTAGTAATGATCTCACGCAGGTTTTTGGAAATCCCATCTTGGGCTGCAATTTGCTCCAGTGCGTTTTTCATTTGAGATTGATAGGGTTCGGCATAATGAGTCCAATTATCTAATACACGGGCTAATCTTGCCGCTATTTCTGGGTTGAATTCATCAATTTGTAAAACTTGATCAGCCCAGAATTGGTAGGCCTTACCATCTTGTCGGTGGAAGCCTTTGGTGTTGTTAAGACAAAATTGGAAAATCAAAGACCGTGCACGGTTCGGGTTAGTTAGGTTAAAAGCAGGATGAGCCATCAAGCCCTTAATGTCTTTTAGCTCAGTTAAGCGGGAGGAAGCTTGAATGGCAAACCATTTGTCGACTACTAACGCATTATGTTGATAAGACTCATAAAACTTATTAAGTGGCAGACAATCACAACTACTGTCGCTGTAATTGATTAGGGCAGAGAGTGCGCTCAGCCTGTCAGTCATGTTGTCCGCTGTATCAAACTGTGTTTCTGCAGCGCCTATTGCTTCTGAGGCTTGGATGGCGACAAGTTGCTTTAAAGCCAAGTTTTTCAGTTGGCGATGACCTACTTCAATCGCGTTAACCTTGTAAGGAGCACCAGTATTTAATTCAATGTAGCTGCTCCACCATTGTGGCTTAAGATGATAAGCCAAGCTTTGTTCCAAAATCTCATGTGCAAGTGCTAAGCGTTGAGGGTCAATGTCTTGAATTTGTTCAAGCAGTAGCTTGATGCTCGGTAAGGTGAGTAAGACACTGCGATAGGCCGAATCTAAAGCAGGGTTAAGCTGGTTTTGACGCCATAAATCAATCAATTGAGGAGCTACTGGTAGATTTGTAAAGTCATAATCCGCTAGATTACTCATTTCGTATAGACGTTTAATCTCGTTGCTAGCAATAATTTGTACGGCTTCCCAACGATTAAAGTGATCACTATCGTGTGCTGCAAGAGTTATTAAGTCCTCTTGACTATAGTGGTATTCAATCAGAACTGGGGCTGAGAAATTGCGCAGTAAGGAGGGAATAGCATCACTTTCTACTTGTTCAAACACAAATTCCTGCTTAGCTTCAGTTAGATGCAATAAAATCTCATCATAATGACCCCCAGCAAATTCAAATGGTAAGGCATGCCCATCTTTACTAATTAAAGCGACAGCTATGGGAATATGAAAGGGCAGTTTGTCAAAATCAACGTCAAGTGTTTCTACGCCAACTTTAGGGCAACTTTGAGCCATGCTTAAAGTGAGAGTTTGTGCCCCCGCATCATAATGCGATTCAATGGTGACCTTAGGAGTGCCTGCTTGACTGTACCAGCGCCTAAAGATATTCAAATCAGCATCGGCATGCTTTTGTTGATAGGCCCATTGCATTGCATCTACAAAGTCGTCGCAAGTTACGGCTTGGCCATCATGTCGGCGGAAGTACTCCTTAATACCTTGTTGAAATACCTCTTCACCCAAGATAGTGTGAAGCATCCGAATAACCTCTGCACCTTTTTCATAGATTGTGTGGGTGTAGAAATTGCTGATTTCCTCGTAACTATTAGGTCTAATGGGATGAGCCATGGGGCTGGCATCTTCTGGGAATTGATGGGTCCTAAGGATAGTGACATCATCAATGCGCTTAACAGCACGGGCTGCTTTAGCCATCTCTTCGGTTAAACCAAGGCTCATCATATCGGCAGAAAACTCCTGCTCTCTAAAGACGGTTAGTCCCTCTTTAAGGCTTAACTGAAACCAGTCACGACAGGTGACGCGGTTGCCAGTCCAGTTGTGAAAGTATTCGTGACCAATAACGGCTTCAATGCCTGCGTAGTTTGCATCAGTCGCTGTTTGAGGGTCTGCTAGAACATAAGCGGTATTAAAAATATTTAATCCCTTGTTTTCCATGGCACCCATATTGAAGTCACTGACGGCGACAACCATGAAACGATCGAGGTCTAGGCTTAGGTCAAAACGTGTTTCATCCCAGCGTATTGAGCGCTCAAGACTTTCAAGGGCCCATTCGGTTTGTTCATAGGTGCCTTTGTCACTGTAAATTTGTAATAAAACATCTCGGCCATTAGCAATGGTGAGTTTTTTTTCACGTAGATCAAAATCACCAGCGACTAGAGCAAATAAATAGGCAGGTTTTTTAAAAGGGTCATGCCAGACAGCCTGGTGCTCACCATCAGCTAAGTTTTCCTCACTGAGTAAGTTACCATTTGATAATAAAATAGGGTAACTACTTTTGTTCGCTCTTAAGGTAACCAGAAACTCACTCATGACATCTGGTCTATCTGGATAAAAAGTAATTCGTCTAAAGCCTTCGGC
This sequence comes from Alcaligenaceae bacterium, assembly GCA_012518515.1. GTDB lineage: Bacteria > Pseudomonadota > Gammaproteobacteria > Burkholderiales > Burkholderiaceae_B > Oligella. Next base: position 14,776 of record JAAYRZ010000233.1, on the reverse strand, counting down.
TTCACATTGTGTATAGAGAAAACCACCTGACTCGTATAATCCCATTAGGGTTTTATTGATACTAGGTTGGTTACTACACGTGATGCTTAGTTCAAAGTCGCCTGAACAGTTGAAAATTGTTAAACCATCTCCATCTAAATGGTAATCGCTTGCCGTTAAGACGATGCCATCGCGGAGGACCTCGATCAGTTCAAGTTCCTCGCCATTTAAGAACATGTCTTGAGGAGATAGCTCCTTACTTTTTACCTGAAGAGTGCTTTTAACTAGCGTTTTTTCTGCTTGCAAATGGAACTCTAAGCTAAGCTTAGGAATCTCAAAAGGATAAGCTAGATAGTCTTGGCGGAAAATGGTGGAAGATTTTTTTTCAGTCATAACATTAATCTAAAAATTTTTAGGCACTTGGTAGTGATTTGACTATTATAAGTTAATCGTACAAGGTACTAGATAGCATAGAAAGTTTATCAGGACAATTGTAAAGAAGAAATTATCTAAGCGTAGTAAATCTTATACAATGATCAAGCTTTCTGACTTCTTAGGATAGAGCGATGAAAAACTTTAATTTACAACGCTATTGGCGTTATCTTTTTGCCTCCTTATTGCTGCTTTTAACTGCATGTGCAGGTACTAATACTTTTACCGTTCAGCAAGAAGTGTTTCAGCAATTGGGTGGTGCAAAGCCTGGTGGCAGCTATGCAATAAGAAGCTCTGATGACCAAAGCCTTGAGCATAAGACATATGCTGGATTACTACAGCGAAATATGTACAAAACAGGTTTGTATCAGGCTGTTTCAGAAAAAAGTGCAGATTATCTGGTTGACTTTTATTATACCGGTGAGCGTCGACAGCGTTTGGTTCGTGACTATCATTATGATCCCGTTTACATTCCTTATATGAGTTATTATTACGGCCCTCGTGGTCGACTTTATAGTAGAGTGATGTACTATCCGACAATGCATCAGAGTTCGAGTATGCGTCAGGTAAATTATAATTATTACACCTTAAGAGTTTTGATTAGCCGACGCGCAGATGGGCAAAGTGTTTATCAGTCCACAGTCGCCGCTAATAGCCAGTCGCCATTATCTCAGGTGATGCCGTATTTGACGGCAGCAGTATTTGATGGGTATCCGGGGCAAAATGCACAGATCAGAGAAGTTGCTTTCGATTTGAGTGAGCCAGGTGCTGGATTAGGTCTTTCTGGCGGTATGCAGAATCAGATGGACGAGTCAGTAGCTTCGCCAGTCACCCCCTAGTTAGTACAATCTAAAGAGTTAAAAGAGTCAAATTTACATGAATTTAAAAACCCAAGTTAAAGCCCCTCAGTCGGCCTCTCAGTTACTATCCCCAATTCAGGATAGTCCAATGGATATCGCCAAGTCCCTTTTGTTATCACCATGGGGTCTTGATGAGCAGCATCTAGAAGGTGCGATGGCTGAGATGTTCAGTCATCAGGTTGATTATGCGGATCTGTACTTTCAATATAGTAATAGTGAAAGTTGGTCACTTGATGAGGGTATCGTCAAGTCGGGATCGTTCAATATTTCACAGGGTGTGGGTGTGCGTGCTGTTGTTGATGAAAAAACAGCCTTTGCTTACTCTGATATTTTGTCACCGGCAGCCTTACTTGAAGCAGCTACGACTGTCAAGACGATTGCTGATCATGGTCCACAGAATCGTGCGATTCAAATCCAAAGTAATCAATCCCAAGCACATAAGCTGTATGTCTCTGAAGATCCACTTGACTCAATGACTGCTGAGGAAAAAATCGAGCTGCTTGAAAAGGTCGAGCAAAAGGCGCGTGCTCGTGACCCTCGTGTGATTCAGGTGATGGCAGGACTAGGCGCAACACGAGATGTGGTGTTGGTTGCAACCAGTGATGGTCGTCTAGTCGCTGATGTGCGCCCATTAGTGCGTTTATCGGTTAATGTCATCGTCGAACAAAATGGTCGCCGCGAGAGCGCAGCCGCTGGAGGTGGTGGCCGCTTTGGCTTAAATTACTTTACGGATAGTCTGGTTGAGGAGTATGTCAATCGTGCAGTCGATGACGCTTTAGTTAATCTAGAAGCACGCCCAGCACCGGCGGGACAGATGACTGTCGTCTTAGGTTCTGGTTGGCCTGGTATTTTATTACATGAGGCAGTGGGCCATGGTCTAGAAGGTGACTTTAACCGTAAGGGGTCAAGCGTGTTTTCAGGCCGTATTGGTGAGCAGGTTGCTTCTAAGGGGGTAACTGTGATTGATGACGGTACGATGACTGATCGACGCGGTTCATTAAACATTGATGATGAGGGTAACCCAACCCAACATAATGTATTAATCGAAGACGGCATTTTACGAGGTTATATGCAGGATTCGTTAAACGCTCGTCTGATGAATACTCCTGTTACGGGCAATGGTCGTCGTGAGTCTTATGCGCATTTGCCGATGCCACGTATGACTAATACCTATATGTTGGCTGGAGATAAGACCCGTGAAGAGATCATTGAATCGGTAGAAGATGGTTTGTATGCAGAAAACTTTGGTGGTGGTCAGGTTGATATTACCAGTGGTAAGTTCGTTTTCTCGGCATCTGTTGCTTATCGTATTGAGAACGGCAAAATTACTTACCCAGTTAAGGGAGCAACACTCATCGGCAGTGGTATAGAGGCGATGAATCGAGTGTCGATGATTGGCAATGACTTGAGTCTAGACCCGGGTGTTGGTACATGTGGCAAGGAAGGTCAAAGTGTACCCGTGGGTGTGGGAATGCCGACAATTCGGATTGATGGTTTGACGGTTGGTGGAACAGCATAGTTTGTATAAAAAAGTCATGGCTAAAGTGATTGGAGTGCTCTAACTACTTAAAAATAATATAAAAAATATGCTTAGTTAGGATTTTAGTCATTATGTTGCAATACAATATAAATAAGCTTGTTACAAGCCATCATTTTTAAAAATTAGATATTTGGAGTTATAAAGGTGTCTTACAATACCGATGACTTACGTATTGATGAAATTCGTGAATTAACCCCGCCTTCTCATTTGATGAGAGAGTTTCCGTGCTCTTCTGAAATTGCCGGAGTGGTTCATGATTCTCGTCAGGCGATTCATAAGATTTTGCATGATAAGGATGACCGTATTCTGGTTGTGGTGGGCCCATGTTCTATCCATGATACTAAGGCGGCATTGGAGTATGCTGACTTATTAAAGGCAGCTCGTGATAAGTATGCGGGCGAGCTCGAGATAGTAATGCGCGTATATTTTGAAAAGCCGCGTACCACAGTAGGTTGGAAGGGTTTGATCAATGACCCAGATTTAGATTCTAGTTTTAATATTAACAAGGGCTTACGCATTGGGCGCCAGTTACTTTTAGATATTAACGCTAAGGGTCTACCTGCCGGCTGTGAGTTCCTTGATATGATTAGTCCTCAGTACTTAGCAGATTTAGTTGCTTGGGGCGCTATTGGTGCACGCACAACTGAGAGTCAGGTGCATCGTGAGCTATCGTCTGGTTTATCTTGTCCCGTTGGTTTTAAAAACGGGACTGACGGTAATGTCAAAATTGCTGTTGATGCAGTTCAAGCTGCATCACGTCCGCATAGTTTCCTTTCGGTCACTAAGGGTGGTCATTCAGCGATTGTCAGAACGCGCGGCAATGAAGACTGCCATATTATTTTACGTGGTGGTAATGACGGCCCTAATTACAGTGCTGAGCATGTTCAAGCTGCTGCCGAAGTTATTGAAAAGGCCGGTGTTAGACCTAAGATTATGGTTGACGCTAGTCATGCTAACAGCTCTAAAAAGCCTGAAAATCAACCATTAGTGATGGATGATGTTGCTCAGCAGATTGCTGCTGGTGATCAGCGGATTTGTGGTGTAATGGTTGAGAGTCATTTGGTTGCCGGTCGGCAGGATCAGGTTGAGGGTCAGCCTTTAGTGTATGGTCAGAGCATTACTGATGGCTGTATTGACTGGACCAGTACTGAGAAAGTCCTAGAGGGCTTAGCGGAAGCGGTCAAGGTTCGTCGTCAAAAATCAGCCTAGTAGTAGCATAGACTGAGTCCGACATACAAGTCCTTGATTTGTATACAAATGGCTAAGTGAGTCATATCAATCACTTAGCCATTTCCTATTAATTTTTAAAGTAATAAATGAACATTTCCCCAGCACCTTCAAATGGCAAACGTGTCGTTATAGGTATGTCGGGGGGCGTAGATTCATCTGTCAGTGCCTGGCTATTAAAGCAACAAGGTTATGACGTGGTCGGTCTTTTTATGAAGAACTGGGAAGACGACGATACAGATGAGTATTGCTCTAGCCGTCAGGACTTATTGGACGCAGTCAGCGTTGCCGATTTATTAGGGATTGAAATCGAAGCGGTTAATTTTTCCGCTGAGTATAAAGATCGTGTTTTTTCTGAGTTTTTACGAGAGTATTCGGCAGGTCGAACACCTAATCCGGATGTGCTCTGTAATGCAGAGATCAAGTTTAAAGCTTTTTTAGACCATGCGATGAGTTTAGGCGCAGATCATATTGCGACGGGTCATTACGCGCGCGTTCGTCAAGTTGATGGTGTAAATGGTCCGGAATTTCAATTATTAAAAGGACTGGATCCTACTAAGGACCAAAGCTATTTCTTACATCGTCTGAATCAAGCTCAGCTTAGTAAGACTTTATTCCCTTTAGGCGAGTTGCAAAAAACTGAAGTACGAGAAATTGCTGAGCGTTTGGAGTTACCTAATGCTGCAAAAAAAGACTCGACTGGTATCTGTTTTATTGGCGAGCGTCCATTTAGAGAGTTTCTAAATCGTTACTTACCAACAAAACCTGGTCCTATGGTGACTGATACGGGTGATGTAGTGGGTGAGCATATGGGCTTATCCTTTTATACTTTAGGTCAACGCAAGGGTTTAGGAATTGGGGGTGTTAAAAACTATCAAAGTGACGATGGTACAGCTCCTGCCTGGTTTGTAGCCCGTAAGGATTTAGAGAGCAATACACTTTATGTGGTTAATGGTCACGATCATCCTTGGCTTATGTCGACTGAATTAGTGGCAGAAGATGTCAGTTGGGTCTCGGGACAGGCACCCTCAGAAGATACGTATAGCGTAAAAACACGTTATCGACAAGCAGATGTTCCATGTCATTTCCAGCATGCTGAAAATGGCTTTAAGCTAAACTTTCCCGAAGCCCAATGGGCGGTAACACCTGGGCAATCAGCGGTTCTTTATGACGGTGATGTTTGCTTGGGCGGCGGTATTATTTTTTAACTATTTAATTTAAAGACTATGAAAATTGCGGATCAATTAACAACACTAAACGCTTTATCGCCCATAGATGGCCGTTACGCTTCGCGTGCCGATGCATTACGTCCTTTTTTATCTGAAGCTGGCTTTATGGCGCACCGTGTCGAGGTAGAGGTAGAGTGGCTTAAGGCGCTTGCGGAGGCAGGTTTACCTGAATTAGAAGCTTTTGATGCTGAAGCGAAGGCAGTATTAGACAGTTTAGTCACTAACTTTAGCGAAGATTGTGCTGTTCGAATTAAGGAAATTGAAAAAACAACCAACCATGATGTTAAAGCGGTTGAGTATTTTTTAAAAGAAAAAGTTGCTGACCATAAGGCATTAGCTACTGCGGCCGAATTTATTCACTTTGCTTGTACTTCTGAAGACATTAATAACACCTCACATGCATTAATGTTAGTAAGAGTGCGTGACCAAGTCGTTTTGCCAAAGCTAAAAGAGGTGTTAGCCAAGATGGTCGAGTTTGCTCATCAGTTCGCTGATCAGCCAATGCTATCTCGCACGCATGGCCAACCGGCCAGTCCTTCTACCATGGGTAAGGAATTTGCTAACTTTGCTGCACGATTACAGCGCGCCATTCAGCAAATTGAGCAAGTAGCACCATTAGCAAAATTAAACGGTGCTACTGGTAACTACAATGCCCACTTAAGTGCCTATCCTGAAGTGGACTGGCCCGCTTTAAGTAAAAAGGTGTTAAATGGTCTTGGTCTAACTCAAAATGAGTACACCATTCAGATTGAGCCGCATGATTGGATGGCTCAGTTATTTGATGCAATTGCTCGTGCTAATACGATTTTAGTCGATTTTAATCGTGATATTTGGGCTTATATTGCTTTAGGTTTCTTCAAGCAACGTCTAAAAGAAGGTGAAGTTGGTTCTTCTACTATGCCTCATAAAGTGAACCCAATCGATTTTGAAAACTCTGAGGGTAACTTAGGTCTAGCTAATGCCGTTTTCCGTCATTTATCAGAGAAATTGCCGATTTCTCGTTGGCAGCGTGATTTGACTGACTCAACTGTTTTAAGAAACTTGGGTGTTGGTCTAGGTTACTGCATGGTAGCGTGGGACTCATGTCTAAAAGGCATGGGTAAACTAGAGCTCAATAGTCAGGCAATTGATGCAGACTTGGATGCTTGTTGGGAAATTCTGGCTGAACCTGTACAAACAGTGATGCGTCGTTATGGCTTACCGCAACCTTACGAGCAGTTAAAAGCATTAACACGTGGTCAGGGTATCACTGAAGAAGCTTTAGGCCAATTTATCCAAGGCTTGGACTTGCCACAAGATGCAAAACAGTATCTGTTAGATTTAAAACCACGTACTTACATTGGTCATGCTGCCAAGTTAGCCAAGGATTTCAAGCTTTAGTTTGTAATCATTAGAAACATTTAATATAACAGTTATTTGTTCTTTTTAAATTCCATCGACTATAATTGATTAGTCAGCTATATAGCCGATAGTTATAAACGATACTTAACTATCGGCAGTTATTTTGTAAGCAAATTGTAAGAGTTGGAATTTTGTATTAGATGTTTCTGTATTAGTGATTTATACTATGCAGCAGTTTGTACCAGAAAATAGAAAGGGAAAATTATCATGAAGAAGTTATTGAGTGCAATTGTTTTTGCTACCTGTGGTTTCGCAGTGACTGCTACTGCCCAAGCACATTTTGAAGCGCCTGAAGACGCCATTGAGTACCGCCAGGCTGCTTTTAAATTAGTAGGTGATGTATTTGGTGGTCGTTTGGGCCCTGTTGCACGTGGTGATGTAGATTTTGATGAAGAAACAGTTGAAGCTAATGCCGAACTTCTTAAGGTGTTGATTGATCTTCCATGGGTCGGTTTTGGTGAGGGTACTCAAGGTGGTGACTCAGAAGACTCTATCTGGACTAATAAAGACGATTTTGATGAGAAAGCCAGAGCTTCTGTGGTTGCGGTTGCGGAATTAGAGGAGGCAGCTGAGAGTGGTGATTTAAATAAATTCAAAGCCGCTTTTGCTAATGTCGGCCAGTCTTGTAAGACATGTCACGACAGCTATCGTAAGTAGTTTTTAGCGCTAAAAGTCAAAAAAAGGACACCCTTGGGTGTCCTTTTTTGCTTTCTGGTGATCCAGTGAGTTTAATACACGAAGTAGAAAACAGCAGAAATAATAATTCCTGACAGGATTAAGTTAAATACGCAGAAGCCCATGATGTCGCGAGCCTTTAAGCCAGCGATAGCGAGTGCAGGTAGAGCCCAGAAAGGTTGAATCATATTAGTCCACGCATCTCCCCAAGCAATACTCATGGCCATTTTGGCTTGTTCGATATTCGCTCCCATGGCGTTCATTTGATTAACCGCTTCGATCATCACCGGTGCTTGTACAGCCCATTGACCGCCGCCGCTAGGGATAAAGAAGTTAACTAAACCAGCACTCAAGAATGAGAGGACATAGAAAGTTTTTTCAGTCGCAATACTTACAAAGGTATTAGTAATTGCGGCGGCTAAACCGGAATGAACCATCATTGCCATAATGGCAGCGTAAAACGGGAATTGAATTAGAATAGGTCCCACAGCACGTACTGAATCATCGACTGCATTGAGGAAGTTGCGCGGGGTGCCGTGTAATACAATAGCAGCAAAGAAGAAGAGGAAGTTAATAATATTTAGGTTTAAGCTGCCGCCTTTTATGAAGTAGGTGATGATATAAATCCAGCCGATGGCACCGATAATCATATTTAAAATTGAGCTGTGTTCCAAACGTTCGGCAGGAGTCATCACCTCAGGCTTTGCTTCAGGCTCTGCTTCCACTAATAGTTTAGGATCAACAATGACACGCTCTTCTCGTGATGGGTGCATGAAGTAGCAAAGAAGAGGAATAGCCACTAGTAAGGCAAGACAAATAACCAAGTTGCCGGTGCTGAACAGAGTCTCACCGATTGGAATAACGCCAATTTGTGCTTCATAAGGATGGTTAGGGGTGGCTATACTTAAAGGAATGGAGCCAGCAATACCACCGTGCCAAACGAGGAAGCCGCTATAGGCACTAGCAATCAGTAAGCGATAGTCAGTATCATTGCGTTGTCTAGCTACTTCTTTAGCGAGTAGAGCGCCGAGCACTAAGCCAAAGCCCCAGTTAATCCAGCAAGCAATGGTGCTTAAAAGAGCGACCATAACAATAGCTGAACCCGCTGATTTAGGCATTTTTGCTAAAGAAATCAGAATTTTTTTGAAAAAAGGGCTTTTAGCCATGACCGAACCACATAGTAAAACCATGGTCATTTGCATGGTGAAAGCCATCAGGCTCCAGAAACCCTCACCAAAAAAATTGATAACATTCATAGGGGCTTTGTTGGTAATAGAACCTAATACAAAGACTACAAGCGTTAAAAGGATGACGAAAATATAAGCGTCAGGTAAGTAACGCTCCATAAGTCGGGTAGATATTCGTGTTAAAAATTTCATCAGAGAGTTCCTCCTTTCGGACATGATGGATATTTTTTATGTGCACTTAGGTGGCTTAAGAGCCAAACTCCAAAATTGAACAAATGTATATGGAGTATGTCTCTTTAACCTTCGGTGCCATTTTGTCACAACTAGAGAAGCTTTTAAAGGAAAAATCGGTATAACAAGGGTAGATGCCTATACCGGATGTGTCATGGCTACAAAATGACAAAAAGGTATGGTCATTAGCTCTGACTTGAGTGATAATATTTAAAGAGCTTTTTCTATGATGAAAAGTCTATCGATAAATTACTTCATAGCCTATTTCAAGTCAGGACTAATGTTATTTATCAATTTACTAAGTGAGGGTATTATGAAATTAAATCGTTTAACTAGAGTGTTCTTGCTCGCTTTGAGCTTGGTCGGAGCAGTTTCTATGACCGCTTGTAATACGATTGGAGGGGCTGGTGAGGATATTCAAGCTGGTGGAGAAGCTATCGAGAGGGCTGCCGAAGGTTAGTTCATCATTATTTTCAAATCAGTTAAAAGTCTTTTGACTTTATAAGTTACTCAAATCCGGTGCCACAATAATCTGTCGCACCGGATTTCTTTCTCTAGCCTTTAGCCAAGGCGCTCCTATGCTAAAATTATTCTTTTAAATAGCTTGATAGTTAAATCAAAGGATAGCGTTTTGGCGACTGCAGTTTATCAATCTACCATCCAGTCACTGCCGCTGGTTGCGCGTGGCAAAGTGCGCGATATGTATGCGGTGGGTGAGGACCATTTCTTAATTGTTGCAACAGACCGAATTTCAGCTTTTGATGTGATTCTGGATGACCCTATTCCTGGTAAGGGCCAGGTACTTACTCAGATGACTAATTTCTGGTTACAGAAGCTAGCTCATATCGTACCGAATCATAGTTCAGATCTAAAGCTTGAAGATGTGCTCTCTGGCGATGAACTGGCCCAGGCTCAAGGGCGTGCAGTCGTGGTTAAGCGTCTGCAGCCTATTATGGTTGAGGCCGTAGCACGTGGTTATATCATCGGCTCGGGCTGGAAGGACTACCGTAGCACGGGTGAGATTTGCGGGGTTAAGTTACCTCGAGGTTTGCAGTTAGCAGAAAAGCTGGCTGAGCCAATCTTTACTCCCGCAGCTAAAGCGGAAGTAGGTGACCATGATATTAATGTCAATTTTGACTATGTCATTAAGGAAGTAGGTCAAACCATGGCTGAAGAGATTCGTCGTGTCACTTTAGAGTTGTACCAAACCGCAGCAGAGTATGCAGAGAGCAAGGGTGTGGTGATTGCCGATACAAAATTTGAATTCGGTTTAGATAAAGATGGTCGTTTACACTTGATGGATGAGGTTTTGACACCTGATTCCTCTCGATTCTGGCAAGCGAGTCGTATTCAAAAAGGGGTTAATCCACCTTCTTACGATAAGCAATTCGTACGTGATTGGCTAGAAGAACAAGATTGGGACAAGACTGCTCCAGCACCACGTTTACCGGCAGAAATTATTGAAAAAACAGCCGCTAAGTATACTGAGGCATTAGAAATTCTCACCGGTCAGACTCTTTTTTATTAGGAATAGGATATATATATGAGCACTCAAAAAGATGAGGTAAAAGTCGCTGTTATCATGGGCTCCTCCAGTGACTGGGAGGTGATGCGCAATGCCGTCGAAACTCTAGAGTTTTTTGAGGTGCCTTATGAGGCCAAGGTGATCTCAGCCCATCGCATGCCCTTAGATATGGTTGCCTTTGGTGAGCGAGCTTATCAGCGTGGTATCCGTGCCATTATTGCGGGTGCTGGCGGTGCCGCTCATTTGCCGGGCATGGTTGCTGCGCTTACTGAGGTGCCGGTCTTTGGGGTGCCTGTGCCGTCACGCTATTTGCGTGGTGAGGATTCCTTACATTCAATTGTACAAATGCCCAAAGGTGTGCCCGTTGCGACTTTTGCCATTGGTGAAGCCGGCGCTGCTAATGCCGCTTTGCATGCCATCGCAACCTTAGCGATGAATGACGAGGCTTTACATGAAAAGTTAAAGGCCTATCGTGCCGCTCAGACTCAAAAAGCACGTGCCATGACATTGCCGCCGGAGGTTTAGGATGCAGCGTCCTCCAGCTTATGAAGAGCAAATACAGCCCGGCGATTATTTAGGTATGCTGGGTGATGGCCAGTTAGCGCGTATGTTTTCTCATGCGGCACAGGCCATGGGCTATAAGGTTATCGCTTTAGGGCTTGAAGCAGATGGCCCTGCTGGCCAAGTGTCAGAAAGGCACATCACTGCGGACTATAGCGATGAAGCAGCTTTAACTCAGCTCGCTGCTTCAGTGCGAACCGTGACCACTGAGTTTGAAAATGTCCCAGCGCAGTCGTTAAAGCATTTATCTTATACTGCCCGTACCGCACCAGCTGCTTCCTCAGTTGCTGTAGTGCAGGATCGTCTTGTTGAAAAGTCCTTTATCAGTGCGCAAGGTGTACCCGTAGCTGCACATGCAGCGATTCGTTGTATTGAAGACTTGGATACAGTTGATAATGAGCTTTTTCCAGGTATTTTAAAAGCCACTCGCTTTGGCTATGACGGTAAAGGGCAGGCAGTGGTGCGGAGTTTAGCTGAGGCTAAAGAGGCTTTTCAGGACTTAGGTGCAGTAGAGTGTATCTTAGAGGCAATGCAGCCGCTTGCTTATGAGATCTCCGTGATTCTTGCCCGTAACTATCGTGATGAGATTGTGGTGTACCCAGTCGGGGTCAATAAGCATATCAATGGTATTTTATCGAGTACGACTGTTTACCCAGGACAAGTTCCTAGCGAGCTCGTGCTTGAAGCCCAAGAGTATGCTAAAAAATTAGCCTTGGGTTTAAATTATTTCGGTGTGATGTGTGTTGAGTTCTTCGTGTTGGATGAGTCTAAATTAAATGACCATCAACCACGCCTAGTAGCTAATGAAATTGCCCCGCGCCCTCATAATAGTGGGCATTACACAATTAATGCAACTGCCTGCTCGCAGTTTGAGCAGCAAGTCCGTGCGATGACCGGGATGCCACTAGGTGACACTCGTTTATTGACACCTACCATCATGCTAAACATCTTAGGTGATAGTTGGTTTGTTACTGATAGTGAGCAAGCTAGTGAGCCTGACTGGTCTTCAGTATTGGCCTTACCTGGCGTATCTTTGCATCTTTATGGCAAGGCGGAAGCACGCAAAGCCCGTAAAATGGGGCACGTCAATATTGTAAATGATGATATTGATAAGCTCTATGAGATCGCCCAACAAGTCAGTGATATTTTGCATTTAGGTGCCGATCTCACTCAAAGGTAGTTGTTTTTAAATGCTTACTCAATCCCTTCAAGCAGCAGCCAAACGTCTGAATCAAGGTGAACTGGTCGCTTTTCCAACTGAAACGGTCTTTGGTTTGGGCGCTGATGCTGAAAACCCAGAGGCCGTTGCCAAGATCTATCAAATCAAAGAGCGCCCGGCCGATCATCCGGTCATAGTGCACCTTGCTCCGGAAGCTGATTTGTCTTATTGGGTTAAGCAAATTCCTCATGAGGCCGAGGTGTTGATTAAGGCCTTCTGGCCAGGGCCACTGACTCTGATTTTACAGCGTGCCGATCATATTCCAGATGCCGTCAGTGGCGGTCAGGATACCGTTGGTGTGCGTTGTCCATCACATCCGGTGGCTCAAGCTTTATTAAGAGAGTTTGCACAGCAACGTCCTAATTCTCAGGGGGGAGTAGCAGCCCCTTCAGCTAATAAGTTCGGTCAGGTATCACCCACTCGTAGTGAGCATGTGTTGAGTGAGTTTGCTGATGAGGTGGCTAGTGGTCAACTCTGGGTGCTTGACGGTGAAGATTCGGAAGTAGGCATTGAGTCCACGATCGTTGATGTGTCACGTGTTGCTGAAGGAGTGCCAGCGACTTTATTAAGACCCGGTCATATCAGTCGTCGTCAATTAGCTGAGGTACTGGGCTATGAGCCACTTGGCAAAGATGAGGAAGCTCCACGAGTATCTGGTAGTCTCAAAGCACATTACGCCCCTAAGACCTTATTGCAATGGCTGCCGTCTGATGATGCGACTATTATCCAGCTAATAGAAAAGCTTCAACAGCTTGAGAACGAGAGTGAGAGAAAATCTGCGCCTTGGGCTGTTTTAGTATTTGAGCCGGAAAAATTCCCACAAACAGAGGCCGTAAACTATATTCAAATGCCTAGAGAGCCCACTGTCTACGCTAAAAATCTCTATCGCTTATTACGTGAACTAGACCAGCAGAATTATGCGCGTATCGCTGTACAGCCTTTACCGCAGGATGATAGCTGGGAAGCGGTAAATGACCGCTTGCAGAGAGCTGCGGCGGCGTTTGAAGTGTAGTTATCTAAGGATAAAAGGGCCAGAAAATCGGAATAAAAAGCACCCCTAGAATCCAGAAAATCAGATTTAATGGCAGACCCACTTTAATGAAGTCGGTAAACTTGTATCCGCCTGCTGCATAAACCATCGTGTTCGTTTGATATCCTATCGGCGTTATAAAGCTAGTCGAAGCAGAGAAGGTCACAGCAATTAGGAATGGTGTTGGATCAGCATCCAGTAGGCGAGCAGTCGAGATCGCTAAGGGGGTCAGGAGTACAGCAGCAGCTGAGTTACTCATCATCTCACCTAAAATCAAGGCCATTAAGTACATAATAGCTAAGATGACATGTGGTCCAAATTGTTCAAAATAAGCCAGTGAGTTGCTGATGATAAATTCGGCGGCACCACTCTGGTTCATCGCAATTCCTAGGGGCATTAATCCTGCCATTAACACCACAATGGACCAGTCAGTCTGCTCATAAGCTTCATCCGCTTTAATGCAGCCGATGAGGGTGAGGAGCAGAGCACCCACTAAGGCGCTAATAGCAATGGGGATGAGGCCCACAGCTGCCACAATAACAACCCCGGCCATAATTGCCAGAGCAGCGGGTGCTTTCCATTTTTTACTGATGGGAGCACTGGTTTCTGACAGAATCAAAATACTTTTGTCCCGACGTAAGGCGGGTACATCCTCCTCTGGGATGGCAAGCATAATAATATCGCCAATTTTGAGTCGAACTTGTTCGAGCTTGTCACGAATGATATTGCCACGCCGTTGTATACCTAAAATTAAGGTATTGTGGTTCCAAGTTCGATTAAAGAGGACTAGGCGACGACCAGCAGCGGCAGAGGAGGGGGCAATCATGACCTCGGCCATGATCCATTTTGCATCTTTAGGGAGTTGCTTGCCGTATTGTAGTTGATTGTTTATTTCTAATTTTTTGTCTTCAGTCAGTTTTTGAATATCAGACCAGCGGCCTCGCACTAATAAAATATCCCCTTCATCAAGTTGGGCTGCTCGTGGCGAGCTGATCATCTCTTGGCCACGACGAGCTTGTATTAGATAAATTTTGTAGTTTTTTATAATTTCTTCATCCACAAAGGACTTATCTACCAGAGGTGAGTCTTCAGTAATATATAGTTCGGTGACGTAATGCCCGAATTCATATAAATTATCTAAGTCTGCGCTCTTAACATCAGGTAGAATCTTTTTTCCTACCGTCACTAGATAAATACAACCAGCGACAAAGCAAATTAATCCCAATGGTAAGAACTCGAACATACTAAAGCCTCGGTAGCCTAGATCTTTGGCTACCGAGTTCACAATTAGGTTGGTGGAGGTACCGATGAGCGTCATTACTCCAGCCATTTGTGAAACATAGGATAGAGGGATTAGGGTTTTAGAAGGGGCGATGCCTACTTTGAGGCTAGCGCTGATGACGATTGGAATAAAGACAGCAACAACCGCCGTATTATTAACAAAGGGAGACATTACCGCAAGAAGCCCGAATAAAGTCAAATAAAAGGCTAAAGGGGACTTGATTCTATTAAAGAGTTGATTGACAACACCGAGAGCGCCTGTGTTTTCTAGTGCAGCTGCAAGAATAAACATCGAGGCAATAGTGATAGTCGCTTCATTGCTAAAACCACTCAGTGCCTGAGTAGGTGAGACAAGACCTAAAATCGCTAGGCTAGCCAGCACTAACATGCCAATTCCAT
>JAAYRZ010000049.1 GCA_012518515.1 Alcaligenaceae bacterium | reverse complement strand
GTAGCAATTACCCCCATATCGAGCATCGGGGTATTAGTTAACCAAGCAAAAAGTGGTGTGCTGATTCCAATGCCGAAAATTTCAAAAAAGAAAGCGTAAACAAAACGCTCAAAGATAGTAAATGGTTTTTGTTTAACTGTTTGTTGTTGCGCTGACATACAAAAAACTCACCTGATAAAGGTACTTGAGTTTACATAAAATAAGGGTGCTAGCATCCTAAGAAACACAGCACCCCTCTTCGCTTTGGTACCGATAAGAAATCGGCACCGAGACATCGTTTAAAAGTTATCAGTACTTAGTAAATAACACGAGTACGGATGGTACCTGGCACACTATTTAATAAACTAATAGCAAGCTCCGGATTTTCAGATTGGACATCCATCACAACATAACCAATCTCAGGATCCGTTTGTAAATACTGGCCAATGATATTAATATGGTCTTTCATGAAAATCTGGTTAATCGCATTAAGAACACCGGGTTTATTATGGTGAATATGCATATAGCGATGTGTTTCCTCAGTACCAGGTAAAGATACCTCAGGGAAATTAACCGCTGATAAGGTACTACCATTATCAGAGTACTTAACTAATTTACTAGCAACCTCAATACCGATATTAGCCTGGGCTTCTTGTGTCGAACCACCAATATGCGGAGTAAGCAAGACATTATCCAAACCACGCAATGAGCTAATGAACTCATCGTCATTAGACTTAGGCTCAACCGGAAACACGTCAATCGCTGCGCCAGCCAAGCGGCCACTCTTAATCGCTTCAGCTAGGGCATCAATTTCAACTACCGTACCGCGAGAGGCATTGATCAAATGCGCCCCCTCTTTCATCTGGGCAATACGATGAGCGTTCATCATATTAGCGGTAGTGGCATCCTCAGGTACGTGCAGGGTAACTGCATCACTCATGTTTAATAACTCTTCAAGAGTTTTAACTGGTGTCGCATTACCCAAAGGCAACTTAGCCTCAATATCGTAGTAATAAACATGCATACCTAAGGCTTCAGCAAGAATACCGATCTGGGTACCAATATGACCATAACCGATAATACCTAACTTCTTGCCACGGACCTCATAGCTACCAGTAGCGGATTTGTTCCATCCACCCTGATGTAGGGTAGTATTCATCGCAGGAATCTTGCGGAAAAGCATGATTATCTCTGCCAGTACCAACTCAGCAACTGACCGTGTATTAGAAAATGGTGCGTTAAATACTGGAACACCTAACTCACGAGCAGCTTTTAGATCAACCTGATTAGTACCAATACAAAAACAGCCTAGACCAACTAACTTCTTAGCTGCGGCAAATACCTCAGCAGTCATCTGAGTACGGGAACGAATACCAATAAAATGCGCGTCTTTAACTGCGTCAAGCAGCTCCTGACCCTCTAATGCCTTTTTGTGGTAGTCAATATTGGTGTAACCATTAGAATGTAAAACATCTAAAGCATTTTGGTGAACGCCTTCGAAAAGTACAAACTTGATTTTGTCTTTGTTTAAAGATAACTGATGATCCATAAGATCCCCGTAACAAGAATAGATGCCAAAAGACGTATTTTAACATTTTACGAGATTTTCGGGTAAATACCTAAGCTTGTTTGGGGTAGAAGATTGAATTTAAATCACTTTATTGTGAATGAGCTTACTTTAACAAAGACGATTTCCAGAAAAACCCAAGAATCGCGATAAACGCTAAGGCCGCACCTACATAAGCAATATTTGCTAATCCCAGCTGATGAATCATTTGCCCACCTAGCAAAGCGCCCCCACCGATGCCGATATTAAAGACACCTGAAAATATCGCCACGCCAATATCCGGTGCATCAGCCGCCTTTTCTAGCACCTTGCTCTGTAACACCATACTAAGTAAAGTAATTACCATGCCCCAAACAATGGCTAGAGGAATCAGAAGCCACATCGACTGAACAAAATAATGTAATAAGCCCAAGCTCAGCGTTAATCCCAACAGAGATAGCAACAACAAAGTTGAGGAATGGCGCCCCGCGTAGCGAGCAAACACAATCCCCCCTAAAATACCGGCTAAACCAATCACAAACAGCATCACAACCACCACGTGATTACTCATGCCACCAACTTCTTGTAAATACGGACTAATATAGGTTGAGGCCGTAAAATGAGCCGTCATCACAAGCGCTAAACTAAGATAAATGTATTGTAGACTGGGTCGCTTAAACAGATCGGGAACGACCTTAAAGCTGCCACTACTCTGACTTGTTAAGGTTGGTAAAACTCGCCAGAGCATAAGCAAAATCACAGCCGCAATCACACCGATTAAACCAAACGTAACGCGCCAACCCAAGTGATGCCCAATCACAGTCCCTAATGGCACACCTAAGACAGTCGCCAAGGATGAGCCCGTCACAATAAAGCTCAGTGCTTTAGTTTTATTGCCCTGTGGGGCAAGCCTGACCGCCATAGGAATCGTAATAGCCCAAAACACAGAGTGAGCCGTCGCTACCCCTAAACGCGCCACTAGCAAAGAAGAAAAGCTCCAGGACACCGCTGCTAGCGCATGACTCGCTATAAAAATCAAGAACAGTAGAATCAGTAAGCGACGCCGTTCAAGGCCAGCCGTTAACATCGTCAAAGGCAATGAAAACAGAGTGACGGCCCAAGCATAGATTGTCATCAGCAAACCGGTATGAGCAATCTCCATGCTAAAGCCATCAGCAATATCCGGCAATAAGCCTACTGGCACAAACTCCGTTGTATTAAAAATAAAGGCGGCAACCGCCAATGTAATCACCGCAAACCAACTCTCAGTTGCGGCCTCTTGTCTAATTGGCGCTTTCATTGAATACTTAGTATCAGAAAATACTTAAAAAAAGAATGACGTGATGATAGCAATCATTATGACAATTAAGTGATGACATAATGGCTATTTACAAAACACTATTTTACTTTCTTATTTTAAAACCAGACAACTAAATATTTATCAGGACAAAACGGATGTTCAATAGCACGCCCCTTAACCCCATAGAGTTGATACAGATTTTCTTCTGTTAATGCATTCTTAGGCTCGTCACAACAAAGGATTTTTTTATCCGCTAATAGCAACAAACGATCACAATAAAAAGCCGCTAAATTCACATCATGCAAAATAATTAAAACACCGATATCATCAGCACAAAGTGTACGTAGTTTTTGAAGAAGAAATTGTTGATACTTGGGGTCCAGACTAGCGGTTGGTTCATCAAGCATAAAATAAAGCGTTTCATCACTGAGCTTGCGCATTGCCAAGAGTTGCACCATCACCCTTGCAAATTGCACTCGTTGCTTTTCTCCACCAGAAAGTTGCAAATACGATTTATTGCGTAGATGAATAACGTCCGCCAAACTGATTGCTTTGGCTAGCAACTCATTTTGCTGCTCCGCACTAAGCATAGGAAAGGGATAGAGACCCATTTCTAAAATATCGATCACTGATAACTCAAAGGACAGCGCGGAAGATTGTGGCAAAACAGCCCTTTTTTTAGCTAACTCCTCAGCATCAAACTCATATAAATTCTTACCATTAAGAAAAATAGCAGCATCATCACCCACCGCTACCTCTTCTCGCTCACCCGACAAAACACTGAGTAGGGTTGACTTACCAGCACCATTTGCACCCAATAAAGCCATCACTTCACCACCTTGCAAAGTAATGCCCGCTTCATCAAGGATTTTATGATTCGCACGGTAAATGCTAAGTTGCTTAGTTAATAAGCACTGTTGTGACATAGATGACTACTCCCTTATCGACGACGTGCTTTAAGTAATAACCACAAGAAAAAAGGGCCGCCAATCATACTAGTTAATAAACCTACCGGCAACTCCGCTGGTGCGATAACCGTACGTGCAAAGTAATCAGCCCAAACTAATAAAATAGCGCCCCCAAATAAAGAAGCCGGCAAAACATAACGGTGATTACTGCCTAAAAACATCCTAACCATGTGCGGTACAATCAAACCAATAAAAGCAATACCCCCAGTAACAGCCACCAAAGGCGCGATTAAGAGGGAGACCCCTATTACCATACGTCGACGTAATCGCTTCATGTCAAAGCCCAAATGCTGCACCTCTTGATGCCCTAAAAGTAAGACATTCATGGCTCGCCATTGAGGCCATAAGAAAGCCAAACATAAAACAGACCAAGGCACGATGCCGGCCAACAGTTGCCAAGTACTAGTCGCTACACTGCCC
>JAAYRZ010000048.1 GCA_012518515.1 Alcaligenaceae bacterium | reverse complement strand
CGTCTTATTGCCAAGTTTCAATACGATGCGGTGGTACCGGTTAGTGCGGTTAAAGGCAATCAATTAGATAATTTGTTAGACGAAATCGCTCAGCGTTTACCACAAGGTGAGTTTATATTTGACGAGGATGCCTTAACTGATCGCTCAATGCGTTTTATCGCTGCCGAGATATTGCGAGAGAAAATCTTCCGTCTAGTCGGTGATGAGTTACCGTATGCATCTACTGTGGTTATCGAGGAATGGCAAGAGGACGATAAGGGCGTACATATTAATGCCTGCATTGTCGTTGAGCGTGAGAGCCATCGTCCTATTCTGTTAGGTGCTGGTGGGCAGCATATGAAGCGTATTGCAACTGAGGCGCGTCAGGAAATTGCTGAGCTTGTCGATAAGCCGGTATTTTTAGAAGTATTTATTAAGGTCCGCAAAGGCTGGTCAGACCAGGAAAAAGCGTTGCGTGACTTAGGTTATGAGTAGGCGAAGAGCTCGAATTCAAGATGCTGAGGCATACCTTCTTAACGCCTACGCATGGAGTGAAACTTCTGTCATAGCCCATGTTTTTTCTAGAGAGTATGGGCTTGTAGTGGGTGTGGCCAAAGGGGCGAAACGGCCTTATTCAGTGATGCGACCCATCCTCAGTCATTTTCATCCTTTGCTGCTGAGCTGGAGTGGGCAGGGTGAGGTCAAGACGCTCACACGGGCTGAAAATAATGGC
Source organism: Alcaligenaceae bacterium (assembly GCA_012518515.1). Taxonomy (GTDB): domain Bacteria; phylum Pseudomonadota; class Gammaproteobacteria; order Burkholderiales; family Burkholderiaceae_B; genus Oligella. The sequence continues at coordinate 1,283 of JAAYRZ010000048.1, read as the reverse complement.
TTTTTCCCTATTCAGGGACGAGCCTTGATGCCAGCTTGGTATATGAATGAACTCCTGCTAAAGTTCATGGCACCCGAAGATCCGCATCCTGAGTTATTTGATATCTATACTGAGTGCTTAAAGCAACTAGCAGGTGGGCACAACGAAAATATTGTACTGAGGCGCTTTGAGTGGCAACTGCTTGAGGAAGTAGGTTACGGTGCTGATGAGCCTATGCCAGATTTCACTGAACCTTTACAAAATCGTCACTGGCGCAAGCAATTGCGTCAGCGTTTAGATGAGCAGTTAGAGCATCGTGATTTGAAGACGCGCGACGTCATTCAATCACTCTATAGTTTGAGCCAAAGACGCTGAGCGCAAAGCTGTAGCAGCTTATCCTTGTAGCTAGCACGCCTTTACTTGTAAAAAATATAACATAGGTTATAATCATTTCGTTCTTAGGGGAGTAGTTGTTCGTCTATCCCAACGAAGCTGCCGTCAACATATTTGCTTTTGCATGGCGTCAGCATCTACCGCATGAGAGCTTACCAGCTTTTTTGGCGGGCAGATTAACGAGACTTAAGACAGGTATAAAGCTTCTTTAGTGGGCAGTTTTATGCTTGTCTTTGTCGTGTTTGCCCACTAGCCATGGAGATAAAGTTGGACGCTTTTATCGCATCTGTATTAGCAGTGGCTGTAGCCGAAGTTGGTGACAAAACACAGCTATTAGCGCTTTTCTTATCCGCGGTTTTTGCCCGTAAATCTGCCATTGTTATTGGTATTTTGATTGCCACTTTATTGAATCACGCTGTGTCTGCTTGGTTTGGTGTCTGGATATCTGAAAACTTAAGTGATTCGATCTTGACCTGGATTGTTGCAGTCAGTTTTTTAGTGGTTGGCTGTTGGCTATTAATCCCTGACAAAGAAGAAGAAATTGACGAAAAGTATGTCAAATGGGGGGCTTTTTTAGCGACTACAGTACTATTTTTCTTCGCTGAGATTGGTGATAAAACACAAATTGCTACCGTCATTCTAGCGGCTAAATACAATGATTTTTATCCAGTATTACTTGGTACGACTGCTGGCATGATGCTTGCTAATGTACCTGTGGTGTATTTAGGCTGTTGGCTGCTTAATAAGCTCCCTTTTAAGCAGGTACGTCGCGGAGCCTGTGTGTTGTTTATCTTAATGGGTCTAGGAACTCTGCTTCATTATTATTATTTTTAAATAAGTATAAAAAAAGCCAGTGCCGAAAAGAGAGGTGGCACTGGCTATGAGTCCTAATGAACCATATGAGGAAATGG
>JAAYRZ010000047.1 GCA_012518515.1 Alcaligenaceae bacterium | reverse complement strand
CGGGTAATAACAACTGGCTGACGACCGATATAGGTAGTGAAGTAGTCGTTTATCTCAGGAATTTGGCTTTCATGTGCCAAATAGACCCAGTTACCTTCGAAAATATGCTTCATTTCTAATTCGAAGACATTGGGATCGGTAAACACGTCACGGCGGCAACGATAAATGCCAGCCTCTTCATCTATTTGCATTGCTGAGTCTAAAAGTTGCTCAACTTCATATACTTTTTCCATAACTCTTCCTTTATTTGGTGAAGTCAACGATTGCTCTGAGTCTTAAAGACTCAGAGCAAGTGCTTCAATAAAAAATAATTTTTTTATTGGGGCGATAATTTAGTCGATTAACCTACTAAGCGAGGACGGTCAACGATTTGATTATCTTCACCGTCAACAAGCGGAGTTAGCTTGATGTCAAAAACGATTTCAGTGAATGGACCTTCAACACCTTCTTCTTTGATACGGTCAGCGTCAGTGATTTCCGCTAGTGGAGGTACTAGACCTTCGCGTGTAGCGTAAGCAAAGTCATCATTAACATACGGGTCATCGGCGATGTTAATTTGAGTGGTTAGTTTGCGATGATCGTCAGCGCTAACGAAGAAGTGGATGTGTGCAGGACGATTACCGTGGCGGCCTAATTGGTTAAGCAATTGCTGTGTAGGACCATCTGGAGGGCAACCGTAACCAGCAGGTAAGATACTGCGGAACTTGTAACGGCCCTGGTCGTCAGCAATAATGGTACGACGCATATTGAAAGGCGTTTGCTCACCAGTTGGGTCAAAGTGAGAGTAGAAACCTTTGGTATTACAATGCCAAACTTCAACCTTAGCGCCAGGAATTGGAGCACCGTCAGCACCAGTAACAACACCGTGCATGACTAGAGGATGACCGTCTTCATCACTACCATCGTCTAAACGAGCGTAACCATGCTCAACAGGTGCGCCAACAACGTGTAGAGGACCTTCAATGGTGCGAGGAGTACCGTCGGTCAAGCCTAACTGCTCGTCTTCAGCGTCCATACGCATATCGAAGTAGCGGTCAAAACCTAAACCTGGAGATAGTAAACCGGCTTCTTGGTTCTTACCAAGTTCGTTTAAGTAAGCGATACCAGCCCAGTACTCATCAGACGTGATATTTAAGTCTTCGATTGCTTTAAATAGATCACTTACAATGCGGTAAATGATTTCTTTAGTGCGTGGGTTACCACCTTCATAGCCTAAGCCACAGGCAAGTTTTAAAAAGTTTTGAACTTCTTCTGTATCAAAAAGTTTTACACTCATGGTGTCTCCTTTTACTCTATATAAAAATAAAAATTAGTAAAAATACTTATCGTTTTAATGAATTAGGCACTAGTGGCCAAACTCACGCTCTTCTTACGTTGAGCACGATTAAAAAATTGAATACGCTCTTCATCTAAAGCGATTCCTAAACCAGGTCCCTGAGGAATTTGCAGTTCAAAATCTTTGTAGACTAAAGGAGTCTCTAAAATTTCTTCTGTAATTAATAAGGGACCAAATAATTCAGTTCCCCACTCAAGAGCATGGAATGTTGCAAAGGCGTGGGCTGATGCTACTGTACCAATCGCACCTTCAAGCATGGTGCCGCCATATAATTCGATATTTGCAGCTTCGGCAATAGCAGCTACTTTTTGTGCTGCACGCATGCCACCAGATTGTTCGATTTTTATTGCGAAGACATCGGCTGCTTTGCTTTTAGCTAATTCAAATGCTGATGCGGGGCCAACCAGAGATTCATCTGCCATGATAGCAATGGATGATTTTTCAGTTAAGCGTTGTAGAGCGTCGGCAGTGGCTACTGGTTGTTCGACTAATTCACAGCCAGCATCTGCTAAAGCGGCTACGCCGTATGTTGCTTCAAGTTCAGACCAAGCCATGTTGACATCAACTCGAACCGTACCGCGATCACCTAAAGCCTTTTTAATGGCTGCAACGTGAGCAACATCTTGTGCAACTTCGCGAGTACCAATTTTTAATTTGAAAATACGGTGACGGCGAGCTTCTAACATTTGCTCAGCTTCGTCAATGTCTTTGGCTGTGTCACCGGAAGCTAAAGTCCAGGCTACTGGTAAGCTTTTGCGTAAGCTACCACCTAATAATTGAGAGACTGAGAGATTTAGACGCTTGCCTAAGGCATCATATAGAGCGGTTTCTATTGCGCTCTTAGCAAAGCGGTTATCTCTGATACTCTGGTTTAAGCGTTGCATCAAGAAAGGGACTTGATCAGCGTCTTGGCCAACTAGTAACGGTGTAAAATATGTATCAACATTAAGCTTCATGCTTTCCGGAGACTCGGCACCGTAAGCTAAACCACCAATCGTCGTGCCTTCACCAATACCAACTGTTCCGTCAGAACAGGTGATACGGACTATCATAAGCGATTGACCTTTCATCGTGGTCATTGACAGTTGGTGTGGACGAATAGTTGGTAAATCTACTAGTAGCGTCTCAATGCTATTGATTGTTACCATATCTTTTGTGTAAACCTTGTAAAGAATTGTTTTCTAATAAGTTTTATTAAACCGTTGAGTCAAAGAAGCGTCCAATTCTTTAATTACCTAAGGTCATATAAAAAAGGTATAATGAGAAATAACTATATTAAAATCAATGACTTATAGAGTCAAAAAGTCAAATTATATGGATTACCCTATATGGATCTAAAGCAAGTACGTTATTTTGTTGCCGTAGCTGAGGAGCGTAGCTTTACAGCAGCAGCTGCAAGGCTGCATATTACCCAGCCACCGCTCAGTCGTCAGATTCAATTATTAGAAGAATATCTCGATGTGCAGCTATTAAAGCGTGATACGCGCCCGATTGAGTTGACAGAGGCTGGACGCTTATTTTATGAGCAAAGTTTGCAGTTATTAAAACGTATTGAGCAGATGCAAATTGCCACTACACGGCTTGGTCAAAGCTATCAACAACAGCTATCGATCGGCTTTGTAGTTTCAACGATGTACAGCGGCTTACCGAGTCTGATTCAGAGTTTTAAGTCGGCTTATCCTAACACTCGATTACAGTTTTTAGAAATGACCTCAGCTGAGCAGTTCGAAGCTTTAAAGTCTGGTCGTATTGATATTGGTTTTGGTCGTGTACGTATGTATGATCCGGCGATTTCTCGGATGGTTTTACGTGAGGAGCGTTTGGCTTTAGCGGTACCTTATACAAGTCCCTTAGCTACCAGTAACGAGCCTTTAACATTAAATGTACTAAAGGATAAGAGCCTCATCGTTTATCCATCAAACTCAACACCTAGTTTTGCAGATTATGTATTAAATGCATTGCATGATAGACGTATCTTGCCTTCTGAAACGCATGAGGTGCAGAGTGTACAAACCGCATTAGGATTGGTAGCTGCTGGCGCGGGTTACTGTGTTATGCCGACGGGGGCGAGGATTCGTAGTGACTTGCACTATCGTTTGATTGATGAAGAAGAAAAGGTGAGTATACCGATTATTTTCAGTCATCGAAAAAAGGATTCTTCTTGGTATATAGAGGCTTTTTTAAATCAAGTCGAAAAACTCTATGAAGATAATCCGGAGTTATTAGATCGGGATTATGGATTTAAGCCTTAGTTAAGTAGAAAAATTAAGCATTAATTTTATTAATAACTTATTGCTCCTTGACAATCTTTCAATTGACGGTAAAAATATGATCGCTAATGAGAATCATTATTATTATCGTTAATTGAGGGTTTAATGAAATTAAAAGCTTCCATGCTGATTGTTTTGAGTACATTCAGCGTGTCATCCTATTCTCAATCAGAGTCTGCTTCTATATCTGATAGCTCAGTACCCGTTGCGGAGTTACCTGGATTTTCATTGATAGCAGTGGGTACTGATGAAGAATTGCCTACCGTAAGTACTATTGATCGTGACGTAATCGAAAAACGCGGCATTCAGTCATGGCACGATGTCAGTCGTCGCATGGAGCCAGGACTCGAGTTCAATGAGCAAAATAGCAGTATTAATATACGAGGCCTAGATCGTAACCGTGTGCAATTATTTGTTGATGGTATTCCAAATCCGTGGCTACAAGACGGTGCCCGGGGACTAATGGAGGACATCAAAGTTTCTCCTTTGGTAGTCTATCTTCTATTTCTGTATTAAAAGGAACTGGGGTTAAGGGCTCGGGTTCTTTAGGCAGTCAGGTTGCCTTGAATTAGATTGGTTTCACTGATTTATTGCGTGATGATCAGTCCTTCGGTTTTTTAGGAGGTGTCACTTATTCTGGATATGATGATAGTGTCACGACGCAAATTGGTGTAGCCGGTGAATTTTCCGATCGGTTCCGTGCCATGCTTTATGGTAGTTACAAGGATTTTAGTGAAGCTAAAAACATGGGTGATATCGGTGGCTACGGGACAGCTCGTAGCCGAGTTAACCCGGAGAGTGGGCATGAGAAAAATGCCTTAGTCCGCTTTGAGTTTGATATTAGTCCTGAGCATGTTATTGGCTTAAATGCCTCAACTTATAGAAATCGTTCACATAGTGATTTACGTGATGATCAAGACAATACGAATTACGATATAGGCAATAATACTGGCCATGAGCGCTCATCCTCTGATCGTGTTTGGATGACTTATGATTATCAAAACCAAGGAAAATTTGCGGCACTTGATAGAGTGAGTGCCTTAGTTTATTGGCAAGATAATGAAATAAGTTCAGGCTATGATGCCTACCGTAACTATCGAGTTGATCCACGTGCCTTTATTATTCCAGGAAATCCTTTTGGTTATGGTTATCCTTCTGGTCCTATAGGGCGCGATAACAGTGTACAAAACCGCTCGCTTGGCGGACGATTGGAGGCCGAGGGTTACTTTGGCAGTCATGAGCTCTACAGTAACTGGCTTGTCGGTATTGATTATCAAAGTGTAAGGTACCCAGTCATCCGATGGTTATGATAACTGCCCCTCATTGTCTATAGGTACGCCTGCGCCCTTCGGGCCACGTACATGTGATTTCTTGCATACTAATCAGACGGATGTGCCCAAGGTGGACTCACAAGACTTTGGATTTTATCTACAAAATACCTTTGGTTGGAATGGTGATACATTAAGAATTACGCCTTCACTCCGTTATGACTACTGGGAACGTAAGCCTAAGTATGGTGCTAGTTTTGGTGACACTCTGGGTGGGGTGACGAGTGATGAGTCTATTGCGCGTAGTGGCGAACGCTGGTCGCCGGCTATTTTGCTAGAGGTTAAGCCTCTCCAAGAGTTAAGTCTATACGCACGTTATGCGCATGGTTTCAGGGCGCCAACAGCACCAGAGCTATATTATAAATTTGGTTCAATTATGAACTACTTACGCATGGGTAATGCCAATTTAAAACCTGAAACTAGTCGAGGTTTTGAGTTAGGTGCTGCATGGAGTGATGAACGCCTTGATGCCTCCTTGGTCTTTTTCCATCAAAATTATAAAAACTTTATCGAGTCTAATCTGCCAGTCCCAGCAGACTCTCCTTATGCCATAGCACAGCAAACTTTAGGCCATTACCCAATGGGCGTGGTTTATACCGATAATCTGGAGAAAGCCCGGGCAGTGTAGCGACTAGTACTTGGCAACTGTTGGCCGGCATCGTGCCTTGGTCTGTTTTATGTTTGGCTTTCTTATGGCCTCAATGGCGAGCCATGAATGTCTTACTTTTAGGGCATCAAGAGGTG
>JAAYRZ010000046.1 GCA_012518515.1 Alcaligenaceae bacterium | reverse complement strand
GCGACGGAAAAAGAAACCACCCATTGGGTTAAGGGGGACATAGCAGCATCAGCTATAGAAGCCCGCATTGCATAAGCCCGCAGACCCTTATTGACCTTATCAAAACGTTGGGTTTCTTGCTCAAAACCGTCAAATAACTTAACGACGCGCTGTGCTTCAATGCCCTCTTTGACCGTTGCGGTTAAGGAGGCATTCATATCCAATGTGCGGCGATTAATAGTACGTAAACGTTTAGCAAAATAGCCGCCAACTAAGACTGAAAAAGGAAATATCAATAAGATAATCAGTGTCAATTGCCAAGATAAATAAAGCAGCAAACACACTAATGCAATCACCACAAAGACTTCACGAACTAAGTTAGTGACGATCTCAGCGGCAAGTTGGGTGACATTACCAGCATCAACAGTGAAGCGGTTTAAAAGACGTCCACTATCGCCCTTCTGAAACTCAGTGTCCGGCATATGCAAAAGGCTACTAAACATCTCGCCACGCACTCCAAATAACACCTTATTGGAAACCCAGGCCATCAAATACTCACCACCGAAGTTAAATACCCCACGGACAAACATCAAGATGATCATCGCCAATGGCATCATCCAGATAAACTCAGGTCTAGCACCAGCAAAGCCTTCATCCAATAATGGCTTCATCAAGTAAGCCAGAGCCGGTTGAGTAGTTGAAGCTATCATGGTACAGATAACCGACACAACCAAGAACTTCCAGTAAGAACCTACGCGCTCAAAGATACGGCGCCATAAATCGCGTCGAAGGCTCTTTTGTTCCTCCTTACTTAATTTTTCAATTCCACTCACACAAACAACCTTATTACAAATGAATCAAAGTGATTTTAACGGTTGCGACTAAAAAAGTGTAAAATTTCTACACTTGCTCAATCTCCATCAGTTTTTTCATGAAAAAAATATCAAGAATTTTTATCCGTTTACCTAATTGGGTGGGTGATGTTTGTATGAGTCTATCGTCACTCAATGCTGTCATCTCAAGTAAAGTTAAGGTGGTTATTTGTGCTAAGCCTTGGGCCGAGAGCCTCTTAAGCGCTTATCTTGATAATCCCCAAGTTGATTTTATCCCGCTTAGTGGCCGCTGGCGCTTAGATGCACAAAAAATTCGAGATTACCGCAAAGAGCATCCTGTCACAGATAAAGAAGTCGGTCTAATCATTCCAGATTCCCTGACGAGTGCCCTATGCTTCAAAATGGCAGGATTATCCAGTGCTGGTTACAAAGACGATGGACGCTCATTATTACTAACATGGCCCGTATCAAAAATTAAACCTAGGCCTCATAATGTCGACTCTTGGCATCATTTGACTCGCACAGCACTGAGTACCTGGGGCTTTAGCTGCCTTGCAGAAGCAAAAGACAAGGTCTTGTTACCACTGAACAAAGCGCAAATTGATGAAAAAGATGCCTATATGGCCCAGCATCAATTAGTGACAGGGAAGTTTATTGTGATAGCTCCCACAGCCACAGGTTTGCATAAAGGTAAAAACAAAGTCT
>JAAYRZ010000232.1 GCA_012518515.1 Alcaligenaceae bacterium | reverse complement strand
TCGCTCAGAGCATTCAACATGAATTGGCACTGCTCACGATATAGCTCACGCACAGCCGGTAAATGTGTTTCAAAGAAATTACCCTTAATCGCTTCGTAAACTGCCATTTGTGAAATACTTTGAGTGTGCAGGTCAGTGGCTTGCTTCAGCTGTACCATCTTGTTGATAACTTCAACTGGGGCGATTACAAAGCCGATACGTAGCCCAGGAGCCAAGATCTTGGAAAATGAACCCATACGAATTACGGTAGCGCCTGCTTTGCGACCTAGCTCTAATAAGGATGGTAAGTGCTCACCCTCGAAACGTAACTCACCATAAGGGTCATCCTCAATAATGGGTAAGCCGTACTTAGCGCAGGTCTCTACCAACTCCTGACGGCGTTCAAGCGTCATGGTGATACCAGTCGGGTTCTGGAAGTTTGGTAAGGCATAAATAAAACGAGCATCCTTGGCTTTTTCTGGGGTAATATCCGCAGGAATCATACCGGAGTCGTCTGTTTGTACTGTCTCGTAGCGTGGGTTTTGAACTGAGAAAGACTGTAAGGCACCTAAATAGGAAGGGGACTCGACTAGAATCTTAGCGCCATCATCGATAAATAATTTGCCTAAGAGATCGAGAGCTTGCTGAGAGCCAGAGACAATTAATACCTCCTCGGTGTCTACCTTGACTCCACGCTTGGTAAAGTCCTGGGCAACCCACTCACGAAGAGGGCGATACCCCTCGGTTGGGCCGTATTGTAAAGCAGATTCGGGATTGTCTGTGAGGACCTTAGTGAAGGCCTCAAGCAAAGCTGCTTTGGGGAAGCCTTTGGGTGAGGGAAGGCCACCAGCAAAAGAAATCACATCAGGTCTTTCGGTGACTTTTAAAATTTCACGAATGACTGAGCCTGAGAGATTAATCGCACGTTGTGAAAACTTATCCTCTACACGGAAGTCATTGATTTTTGTTTTAATTGAATCATTCATCTTGTAATAATACGGAAAAAAATACGAAAAAATTGCTAAATAAAAAACATAGTTAATTCCATCATACCCCTTTTAATCACTGTCTGCTATTAATTTGGATGAGTGGTAACGATGCGTTGCAATTGTGATTTAAAAAGGCTTTGCGGACTTTTCCTTAAAATAAAAAGACCGTTTAAAAGTTAAAAAGGGAGTCGGTGCTTGATGACCAACTCCCTTTTATAAGCGGAACTAACTTGCTATAAAAAAGCTAATTAGAGCTCTACGCTATCAGCAACTTCTTGGAAATCTTGGATTTCGTTAAAGTTCATGTAGCGGTAGATGTTGTCGCTGTTTTTGTCAATAATACCCATGTTTTCTAGGTACTCTTCACGCGTTGGGATCTTACCTAAGCGCGAACAAATCGCTGCAAGTTCAGCTGAACCTAAGTAGACGTTGGTGTTTTTACCTAAACGGTTCGGGAAGTTACGAGTACTTGTAGACATCACGGTAGCACCTTCTCTAACTTGTGCTTGGTTACCCATACATAACGAGCATCCAGGTTGCTCAATACGAGCACCGGCAACACCTAAGGTGCCATAGTGACCTTCTTCAGTTAATTGCTTCTGGTCCATCTTGGTCGGTGGTGCAACCCATAGGCGGACAGGGATGTCGCGCTTATTTTCAAGAAGTTT
>JAAYRZ010000231.1 GCA_012518515.1 Alcaligenaceae bacterium | reverse complement strand
ATTTTTGCTAAATAACGTCTAGGGTTTTCACTAAGTTTCATTAATGTCCAAAAAAATAACCTATTTCACTGATTTCTCTAGCTATATTTACCTCTTAAAGCTAGCCTTTCCTATTATTTTGGCTAATGCTTCTGTGCCCCTATTAGGCCTAGTCGATACAGCTGTTATTGGACAAATGGGTAGTACAGCCGATCTAGCAGCAATTGCTTTGGCCACCTTGATCTTTAGTTTTGTTTATTGGGGATTCAGTTTTTTACGGATGGGAACCACAGGCTTTGTATCTCAAGCGGTGGGGGCTGAGAATCGAGAGGAGCTACATGCCCTACTCTTTCGCTCCATCATCTTAGGCTCCATCATCGGGATCAGCCTAATCATCCTACAAAAGCCAATTTACCAGGTCGCTACTTTTTTCCTTTCAGCTAGCCCCGAAGTCAATCAGTTAGTCAAAGACTACTTTGCTATACGTATCTGGGGTGCGCCGGCTACCTTAACTACCTTTGCCTTGATGGGGACCTTGATTGGTCTAGGCTGGACCAAGCAGGTGCTCGCTGTACAGCTATTATTAAATGGCCTGAACATGGCCTTAAATATTCTTTTCGTGGTACTTTTATCGATGGGAGTTAAAGGCATCGCCCTAGGAACGATCATCGCCGAATGGGTCACAGTCATTTATGCACTCTACCTAATTATCAAAAAATTAGAGATGGGGCCTCTTTACTCACGCTTTAAAGAACTCACTGCGCTCATTTTTGATAAAGAAAAAGCCAAGGCGATTTTTGTGGTTAATGGCGACATCATGATTCGGACCCTCGCCCTCTTAGCCGGCTTTGCTTGGTTCGCTCGACAAGGAGCACAATTTGGTGATGCCACTCTGGCTGCCAATCATATCTTACTTCAGTTTATTTCCATGTCTGCCCATTTTTTAGATGGCTTTGCTAATGTCACTGAAATGCTCGCTGGTCAAGCCTATGGTGCTAAAAACCGTCGTCGCTTTGTACGTACCGTCATGGATAATAGTGTGGTTGCCGGTGTCAGTGCGCTATTTTTAAGTTTATTACTACTCATCTTCGGTAGTCTTTTTATACAGGCCCTAACCCCAGATAGTGAGCTCCAGCACATTGCCAATCAACATAAAGCCTTTGCGGCTTTTTATATTTTTATTTCTTTTATTACTTTTTTGTTAGATGGTGTTTTTGTGGGTGTGACGAATAGCAAGGCCATGCGTAATTCGACTGTGCTTGCTTTACTCAGCATGTTGACTGCGGGTTATTTATTGACCGGCAGTTTAGGGAATGCCGGTTTATGGATCGCCTTGATTGTTTTTGTGATGGTCCGAGGAATTGTTTTAATGGTTTACTACCCAAGGATTCTAAGTAAGATGACATGGCACTAACTTATGGCCAAGTTTTGTAGCTTATAGCCTACCAGTCGATACCGATACCTGCATTAGTATTAGCTGTGGGCTTGACCCCTACCCCTGTAGAAATACGTACTTTATTACCTCTGGACCAAGGGTAAAATCGCACCGCATTTGTCAGCCAACCACGTGTATCCTCACCCAAGGTAAATGGTACCGAATGACTCGCCCCCGCTGAAACCCTTGGTTTTGAGGGATTTGAGGCGCAAGCCGTCAAAGTCGCTAGTGCTAATACAATCAATGGGATACGAAGAGGTTTTTTCATGCTTCTTGGAAATAGTTTATTGTCTTTGATGAGTTAGACTCTTAAGCTTAACATGCTTAAGAAACTCGCATGGAGGGTTGAAGACTCCTCACATTGATTGCGGAATAAACCTAAAGTTTAATGCTTTAAAAACCTTGAAAACAGTTTCCCACTGAGGTTTACTTTTACCATTAATTACCTTATAAAGGCTTTCTCTATTTAAACCAGACTCTCTTGCGATTTCAGTTACACCATGTTTTTTAATAAGTAAGCCAAGTGCTTCCACGAAGGTGTTCGGATCGTCATCAGACAGACATTCTTCTAAAAAAAGTTGAATTTCTTCTTGTGTTTCCATGTAATCAAATGGATTAAAATCTTTTAATTGCTTGTTCATGTATTAATCCTCCAAAGATTTTAAGATAACCTTTGCTTGTTCTATGTCCTTAGTTTGTGTACCTTTATGTCCACCACACAATAGAATAATTATTTTCTCCTGTCGAATGCTGTAATAGACTCGATAACCTTTTCCTACAAACACTCGCATCTCATGCAAATGCTTAGTTAATTGTTTTGAATCCCCAAAGTTACCATTAATAAAACGGATAAGACGTATATTAATTGCATTAACTGCTTGTTTATCCTTAAGACTTGAGAACCACTTGTCAAAAACATTAGTTATTTTGATTTGATATTGCATTATGTTTATTGTAGCTCACAGGCTACACTCGATCAATAATCAGAATATATTTTAAACAATGCGATATTCTCTTAATTCAAGTAGGTTAAATTTAGCCAGCACTTCACCCCATCAATACCAACACAAACATCAATATGCTACAAAAACCTACCATGATATTGATCTAAAAAATAAATTTTTTTATGATTATTTTCTAAATACAAAATAGGCCGTTGCTGCGGCATCGCCTCTAGTAGTTTTTCTTTAGAATCAGTGACAGTCGATTTAAAACTAGCTTCATGCAAATGACCTGCTCTATCTTTATAAGAGACGGTGACCCGATAGTAAGTCACATCATCTCCATAACTCGTCGCTTTCCAAGTGATGGATTCAGTCACACCTTTCAGTCCAGCTAATTTCATCACGTCAACGGCGACACCATTCGGCGCTTTAGCCACTGTTCCATGACTATGAAACATCCATAAAATGACGATATTGCATATTGGTGCCCAATGCCAAACGGTTATTGTATTGAACAAGGTAAATACATCATCACTAAGGTGCTGCGTAGTCTTCGCCACATAAAGCAAAGGTATGCCCATCTGTAGCAAAGTGATGATAAGCAAACATAAACCCAATATGATATGTTTGTTTGAAACCCTGCCATGTTCATTCGCAAGTGCAAAAGCTGGTGACTTGAGGTCAGAGTTCAACCAAATCGGCATATAAGCCTGCTCCGCACTGCCTTCGATGTGTAAACCTTGATTTTGTTCTTCAAT
>JAAYRZ010000230.1 GCA_012518515.1 Alcaligenaceae bacterium | reverse complement strand
TTTGTTCATGTTTCTCCTCGATGAGCTAAATAAAGCTAAAAAGTTACTCGCAGCGAAACCGCCGCAGAATGGAAATCAGGTTTAGTATAGCAATCAATGAAACATCATTCAAAGTGTTTTGAGTAGAATTTCCCTGATGCATGTTTAAGATCTTAAATGATTTCCTATTTTTTTGCTTAAGTAGCTTGCGTAAGTGTATGTATTTTAACGATAAAATGCTTTTTCTTTGAATTGGTGTTGTTTAAAACATACAGTTTGTTGTTTGTGAGTTCAAGAAAACAAGCGCTTTCTCTCTACAACATGTTGTAAAAAAACAAAAATATAGAGGGGATTTGGACAATTTGTTTAAGCATAAATTTGTATCAGCAAGGACAGCTTAGTTGTTGTTTGCTGATAAATGTTAGAATAGGGGGTTAATTTTATGAATTTAAATAGCGTTTTTGCTGTTAGCGAGTAAATATGGAATCTTTTGCTAAAGAAACGATTCAAATCTCTTTAGAACACGAAATGCGTCGTAGTTACTTAGACTATGCGATGAGTGTAATTGTTGGACGTGCGTTACCCGATGCGAGGGATGGTTTGAAACCGGTTCATCGTCGCGTGCTCTACGCGATGAATGTACTGAATAATGACTGGAATCGGCCTCATAAAAAATCAGCCCGTATTGTCGGAGATGTGATTGGTAAGTATCACCCGCATGGTGATAGTGCTGTTTACGACACGATTGTCAGATTAGCGCAGAACTTCTCGCTACGTTATACCTTGGTTGATGGTCAGGGGAACTTCGGCTCGATTGATGGTGATGGCGCAGCGGCTATGCGTTATACCGAGGTTCGTCTGTCAAAAATTGCACATGAGCTACTTGCTGATATTGAGCAGGATACAGTCGATTTTGGCCCCAACTATGATGGCTCAGAACAAGAGCCATTAGTGCTACCTACTCGTTTGCCTAACTTATTAGTTAATGGTAGCTCTGGTATTGCTGTTGGTATGGCGACTAATATTCCTCCTCATAACTTGGCCGAGGTGGTTAACGGTTGTTTGTTTGCACTAGCTAACCCAGGTTGTACTGTAGATGAGTTAATTGAGATTATCCCCGCACCAGATTTTCCAACCGGTGGCATCATTTACGGAACGCAGGGTGTAGTTGAAGGTTATCGTACAGGACGCGGTCGCGTTTTGATGCGTGCTAAAACACATTTTGAAGATATTGAGAGAGGTAATCGACAGGCCATTGTGGTTGATGAGATTCCTTATCAGGTTAATAAGAAAACCCTTCAGGAAAAAATTGCTGAGCTGGTTAACGAAAAACGTATTGAGGGTATTTCCGATATCCGTGATGAGTCTGATAAAGACGGTATGCGTTTAGTGATTGAGCTTAAGCGCGGAGAGATGCCAGAGGTAGTCCTAAATAATCTCTTCAAGATGACTCAGTTACAAGATACATTTGGTATGAACTTAGTTGCCTTGGTGGATGGACAGCCTCGTTTGCTTAATCTTAAGCAGCTGGTCGATTATTTCTTACAGCATCGCCGTGAAGTGGTGACGCGCCGCACTGTGTTCCAGTTACGTAAGGCTCGTGATCGAGGTCATGTTTTAGAGGGCTTAGCGGTTGCTTTAGCTAATATTGACGAGTTTATTCGTATTATTCGAGCTGCCCCTACGCCTCCGGTAGCTAGAGAAGAGTTGATGTCCAAGGGGTGGGATGCTTCTTTAGTGCGCACTATGTTAGTAGCAGCTGACGAAGGTGGTGTGATGGGGGGGGCAGCAGCTTACCGCCCAGAAGATTTAGACCCTGAGTATGGCTTGCAGGATGATGGCCTTTATTACCTGAGCGAAGTACAGGCTCAAGAAATTTTAAATATGCGTCTTCAGCGCTTGACTGGTCTGGAACAAGAAAAGATCGTCGGCGAGTACGAAGAAGTGATGGTTTTAATTGCTGACTTAATTGATATTTTGTCTAAACCTGAACGTATTTCAAAAATTATTGCTGATGAGTTAGAAGCAATCAAAACAGAGTTCAGTGTTAATGCTAAGGATGTTCGTCGCTCCACTATTGAGGTTAATGCCTCAGAGATAGATATGGAGGATTTGATTACGCCGACCGATATGGTTGTCACTCTTTCTCAAGAAGGCTATATCAAGAGTCAGCCTTTATCAGAATATCGTTCACAACGTCGTGGTGGCCGTGGTAAGCAGGCGACTTCGATGAAAGAAGACGATGTAATTGATAGTCTATTTACTGCTAATACTCATGACTATTTATTGTGTTTTTCCAATCATGGACGTATGTATTGGTTGAAGGTGTATGCCGTTCCGCAAGGTGGCCGAAACTCTCGTGGCCGTCCTATTGTTAATCTGTTCCCCTTGGCAGAAGGTGAACGCATTAACGTGATTTTACCAGTCAAAGAGTTTACTGAGGATCAGTATGTCTTTATGGCGACTTCGCGTGGGACAGTTAAGAAAACCAAGCTCTCTGACTTTTCTAATCCACGACGGGGTGGCATTATTGCAGTTACCCTAGATGAGGGTGACTTCCTGATCGGTGCGGAGCTGACAGATGGTCAGCACGACGTCATGCTTTTCTCTGATGAGGGTAAGGCTGTACGCTTTGATGAGGAGGATGTGCGACCTATGGGACGTAATGCCCGTGGTGTTCGTGGTATGAACCTAGATGAGGGGCAGTTGCTCATCTCCTT
>JAAYRZ010000045.1 GCA_012518515.1 Alcaligenaceae bacterium | reverse complement strand
GTGTATTGAGTAATCTTACGACGACCCGATTCACCCTCTTTTTTCAGGGCCTCAAGGGATGGGACTACTGCCGTCATCAATTGCATAATAATTGATGATGAAATATACGGCATAATCCCTAGTGCAAAGATGGAGAAACGCTCCAATGCACCACCCGAGAACATGTTGAAAAAGCCTAAGATACCATCTGCCTGGGTAGCGAACAAATCCTGCATAACACCGGGATTAATTCCCGGTACAGGAATATGCGTTCCTAAACGGAAGACTACCAAAGCGGTAACCAAGAATAGAATACGCTTCATTAAGTCGCCGTACTTGGCGCCACCTTCTTGATTCCTTCTCTGTGCTTTAGCCAACTTTAACCCCTTTATTCAGCCAATGAACCACCAGCAGCTTCAATCGCGGCTTTAGCGCCCACTGTAGCTTTGATGCCTTTTAAGTTCACTTTACGTGATAATTCGCCTGAGCTGATTACCTTCACAAAACGTACTTCCTGACCAATTACGCCTTCTTGCTTAAGAACTGCTAAATCAACTTCTTCAGCTTGCATTAATTGTAACTCAGATAAGCGCACTTCTGCTTTTAGGTGCTTAGTCATCGAGTTGAAACCACGCTTTGGTAAGCGGCGCTGTAAAGGCATTTGACCGCCTTCAAAGCCCACTTTATGGAAACCGCCTGAACGCGATTTTTGACCCTTGTGACCACGGCCACTTGTCTTACCAAAACCTGAACCAACACCACGACCAACACGGCGACGTTCTGTTTTACTACCTTCAGCAGGCGATAATGTATTGAGTTGTGTTACTGACATCTCTATTCCTTTATACGATTAAGCCTCAGACACGGAAACTAAATAATCCACTTTTCGGATCATACCGCGTACTTCAGGCGTATCGACTAATACACGACTGCTGTTAATCTTACCAAGACCTAAACCACGAACTGTTGCGCGATGATCTTTTTTGGTGCCGATTACAGAGCGTACTAGAGTAACTTTAATTTTTTTCTCTGACATGGCTTACCCCAAAATCTCTTCTACAGACTTGCCACGCTTAGCTGCCACATCTTCTGGCGTCATGCATGACTCAAGACCGTTGAGTGTGGCGCGTACTAAGTTGTATGGATTACGAGAACCGTAGCTCTTAGCTACTACGTTACGTACACCCATTACTTCGAAAATTGCACGCATTGGACCACCGGCAATTACTCCGGTACCCTCAACAGCAGGTGAAATCAAAACGGTGGATGCACCATGCTTACCTACAACGCTATGATGTAGTGTGCCATTTTTTAAAGGGATTTTAACCATACCACGACGTCCAGATTCCATTGCTTTTTGAACAGAAACAGGAACTTCGCGGGCTTTACCCTTACCCATACCGACACCACCGTCGCCATCGCCGACCACGGTCAACGCTGCAAAACTCATGGTACGACCACCTTTAACAGTTTTGCTGACGCGGTTTACCGCGATCATTTTTTCACGTAAACCGTCATCGCGTTCGTCAGATGCTTGTCTACCTTGTGCTCTTGCCATTTGACTACTCCTTAGAACTTAAGACCGGCTTCGCGAGCAGCTTCTGCTAATGCTTTAACGCGGCCATGATAACGGAAACCCGAACGGTCGAATGCAACCGATTCGATCTGAGCGGCTTTAGCCTTTTCAGCGATACGTTTACCAACGATAGCAGCTGCTGAAACATTGCCACTTTTAGCATTGCTGTCGCTTAACTCTTGGCGAACTTCAGGCTCAAGAGTCGATGCTGAAAACAATACTTTGTCGCCTTCTGGCGAAATAATGTTTGCGTAGATGTGCGAATTACTGCGGTGTACAGCCAAACGATGAGTCTGTAACTGAGCAATTTTGCGACGAGTCGCGGCCGCACGACGCAAACGAGATACTTTCTTATCCATGATAATTATTCCTTGTTTGCGCTATTATTTCTTCTTAACTTCTTTCAGCTGTACATACTCGTCAACGTAGCGTACACCCTTACCTTTATAAGGCTCAGGAGGACGATAGCCACGAATCTTAGCAGCTTGTTGACCGACTACTTGCTTGTCGAAACCCTTTAGAACGATTTCGGTAGGCGTTGGCGTTTCTGCTGTAACACCTGCAGGTAGCTCATGTAGTACATCGTGAGAGAAGCCTAAATCCATTTTAATAACGTTACCCTGAATCTGGGCACGGAAACCAACACCCAATAGGCTTAAACGACGCTCAAATCCTTTGCTAACACCGGTAACCATATTGTTTACCAGCGCACGCATTGTACCTGACATAGCTTTAGCAAAACGAGTATCATTAGCAACGTCAAAAGACAACTGATTATCTTCTAATTTAATAACAACGTCACCTGTTAGAGGCTGGTTTAATTCACCTAAAGGGCCTTTAACATGGATATTATCATTTGTGATATTTACCTCAACGCCGCTTGGTACTGCGACTGGGTTCTTAGCGATACGAGACATAGACATAGTTATTACTCCTTATGCTACGTAGCAAAGAACTTCGCCACCAACGCCTTCTGAACGTGCTTTACGATCAGTCATAACGCCGCGCGATGTTGAAACAATAGATACACCCAAGCCGTTCATAACTTGAGGAATATCATTACTGGCTTTGTAAACACGAAGACCAGGACGTGATACACGCTCAATACGCTCAATAACTGGGCGACCTGCGTAGTATCTCAAGGCAATCTCAAGCTCAGGTTTGGCTTTCTCGCCTTTTACTTCAAAACTGTCAATATAACCCTCGTCTCTAAGCACGGTAGCAATTGCTACTTTTAGCTTTGAGGAAGGCATAGAAACCGATACTTTCTCGACCATCTGCGCATTGCGGATGCGAGTTAACATGTCGGCGATTGGATCGCTCATGCTCATAATTCTTCTCCCTACCAGCTAGACTTAGTTAAACCAGGGATTTCACCCTTGTTACCAAGCTCACGTACTTTATGACGACTTAGACCGAACTTACTTAGTACACCACGTGGGCGACCAGTAATTGCACAGCGATTACGCATGCGAGTCGGGCTTGAGTTACGTGGTAACTTCTGTAATTCCAGACGAGCTAAGTAACGCTCTTCGTCTGATTTTGATGTGTCATTAATGACTGCGTTTAAGGACGCACGTTTTGCTGAGTATTTTTCAACTAACTTAGCGCGCTTAATATCGCGATTGATAAGTGATAATTTAGCCACAACGTTGCCCCTATTAATTACGGAATGGGAAGCTAAAGGCTTTTAATAAAGCTTTTGCTTCTTCGTCGGTTTTAGCAGTAGTCGTGATGCTGATATTCAAACCACGTAATGTATCGATTTTGTCGTACTCAATTTCGGGGAAAATAATTTGTTCTTTTACACCGATATTGTAGTTACCACGGCCGTCAAAAGAACGACCTGATACACCACGGAAGTCGCGAACACGAGGTAGAGCTACGTGAATCAGACGATCCAGGAACTCATACATGCGACGACCACGCAAAGTAACCATACAACCGATTGGGTAATCCTCACGGATTTTAAAGCCAGCAATCGCTTTACGGCTTTTTGTAATGACAGGCTTCTGACCAGCAATCTTGCTTAAGTCTTCAACCGCATGATCAATTACTTTACGATCTGCTACAGCCTCTGATACACCCATATTAAGAGTGATCTTTGTAATGCGAGGCACTTCCATCAAGCTACTGTACTTGAACTCTTCCTTCAAGTTAGCAGCGATTTTGCTATTATATAATTCTTGTAAACGAGACATTCATCTACCCCTTATTACTTCTCGCCAACGACTTTGTCGTTAGAGCGGAAAACACGAACCTTGCGACCGTCCACCTCTTTGATGCGAACTTTGTCAGCCTT
>JAAYRZ010000244.1 GCA_012518515.1 Alcaligenaceae bacterium | reverse complement strand
GATTGAGATAAGCGATGCTATGATCAGCATGGCTGACAAAGGCCACCAATGAACATCACTTGCTGCAGGTACTAAATAAGCAGCCACAAAAGGAGTGGTAGCAGAAAAAACAATGGCTGAAATAGCTGACACTAAAGCCACTCCGCTATAACGTATCTCAACTGGGAACAGGTCAAATGTCATACTGGATACCACTGCATACACTGCGGCATGTCCTAGCACTAAGGCAATGATGAATGCCACTGACATTAAGACAATATTTGCAGTCGAAAAGAGTAAGAACAGAGGTATTGCAAATAACAATGTAGAAATCACCCCAGTCATAAAAATCTTCCAAGGATTTATCTTATCTGCCAGAACTCCTACCGTCACGATCGCAAATAAGTCTACTGTCGCCGCTACCAGTAATATGAGCAATGTCTCACTACGATCAATGCCATACCGCTGATTAGCCATTGAGAGCATATAAGTTGTAATCAAGTAAAAGAGCACTAGAACGCTGGCCTGCAATCCTACGCCTACTAGTAACTGCAGTGATTTAGTACGAAATACCTCACCTATTGGATTTTGATGTGTTTTCTGAGATTTCTTGGCCTTTTTAAACGTCTCGGGCTCAGACACTTTCATACGAATAATGACCCCGAACAATACCAAAATAAAACCACTTAAAAACGGAATTCTCCAGCCCCAACTCATCAAATCCTCTGTAGGCAATTGAGCCACTGAATACATTACGATTGTTGAGAGAACCAAGGCAAAAGGACTAGCAATTTGTGGTGCTGCACCATAGAATCGTGCTCTATGCTTAGGTGCACTTTCTATACTCATAATCACCGCACCACTCCATTCACCACCCACAGCGATTCCTTGTAGAAATCTCAGGGAAGTTAGCAAAATAGGAGCCCAGATTCCTATCTCATTCCATGTGGGTAACAAGCCTATTAATCCAGTCGCTGCCCCCATCAATACCATTGTGATCATCAAGGTAGTACGCCTGCCCAAGGTGTCCCCTAAATGCCCAAAGATAAACGCCCCGATTGGTCGTGCTAAAAAAGCCACTCCTAACGTAGCAAATGAGGCAAGTAAGCTGACATGCTCTCCTAGTGATGGAAAGAAAATCTGAGAAAAAACCAAGCTAGCGGCAGTAGCATAGATAAAGAAGTCAAACCACTCAAGAGTGGTACCAACAAAACTTCCCCAAAAAGCTCGCCGTTGCTGCTTTGTCCCGAAACGATTATCGCCAGCATTGGGTGTTACAGGCGTAGATAGTGTTGACGCACTAGGCGTCGTTGTCGTAATAGACATAGTTAGCACCTTTTACAAGTCAAAGAGTTATTCAAATGCACCAAGTGTTTAGAAAACACTAATACGAACTGGACACTTAATTTCTAACAACTTACAAAGGTCTACTAACCCTAATTTCAATAATCTGTTCATGAATGTCTCCAATTTTATTTACTATATTTGTAGCAATTTATAATTTATTTTTTGTCTGTTTTTATTGACTAATGCAACGACTACATTGATAAAAAAGTAGCTTGCCCCTCCTTGAGCACCACCTTATCGTCAACGCGCATTTCAAACACAAAACCTCCTTCTAACCTTGCTGCATACAAGCTTAAATTTTCTCCAGGTAACACAGGTGCACTCAATTTAGCACTAGCAGTTTGCAACGCTTCGGGAGCAATATTCATCACCTTAGCTAGCAAACGCAATGCAATCCCGAAAGTACATAAACCATGTAAAATTGGCTTATCAAAGCCATAAGCGCGGGCAACCTCAAAATCAACATGAACTGGATGCAAATCACCAGTCAGTCGATACAAAATAGCTTGATTCTCTGCAGTTTGGTAACTAGCAACTTCCTCCAAAGTCACCTCTGTTTGAGTAACTGTTTTAGGTGCGTCTTTTCCTCCCCAACCTCCAATACCAGGTAGAAAAATAGCGTATTTAGCAATAAAATACTCACACTCGACTACAATATCTACAATCGTTGCTCTACCTTTATCCCATACCCCTTCAACTCTTGCCGAAGTCATAACTCGCGCTTGTACAGGAATCGTCTTTTTAATTTCTATGTGTTGCGATACATGCAAGGATTTTTTGCGATCATATACGCCTAAATCACCGCATTTTTCAACAGCCCATAATCCAAGAGTGCTTACATAACTTGGTAACGCTTTAAGCTCTTTCTCATACACTAGCTCCAGATCATTAGCGGCCGCACCGCTGGCGATCGCATAGAGTATTAGCGCTGACTGGTCCCAAACAATCTCTTGGCTCCCTAAGTCGTAGTGATTCAACTCATTAAAATTTTTTGGTGTACTCATTTCACCCCCTTTTTACCTTGAATTATTTGTTTTCTTTCATCAGAACTCAGCAGTTTTTCTCTCAATCCCATCCAGTGCTTGGTCGAATACTGCTCACTTTCACGTATAAACTTTTTAGTAATTGATTGTGCCTCTTCAGGTAGTTCGCTAGACTTCTGAGCTATTTCTATGGCCATATTTAATGCAGACTCTTCTACATCCTCTCTGTGCGTCACTATTCTGCTACCTACCGTCTCTTTAACAGAAACCGTTTCACCTAATAACAGCAAGCGCTCAGTTAGGCTGCCTAACATAGCCATTATTTCAACGGCACGATCTGGGTTATAAAGAATACCCACCTTGACCGCTGGTAGTGCAAATCTTGCTTGCCGACTAGCTACACGCACGTCGCAGGCTAAAGCCAAATCAAAACCTGCGCCCATACAAGGTCCATCAATAGCTGCGATACAAATCATCTTGCTTTTTTGTATCGCAGAAACTAGTTTGTGCATTAAATTGTCATATTCTATGTCTGAGGCATCACCACTTAAATCTTGAAAATCCGCTCCCGCTGAAAAGCACTGCCCATTGCCCCAAAATATCAATGCTCGCACTCCACCTTCCTCAGCCGCCCTAAACTCACTAATTAAACAGTTCAGCATGGCTCGAGATAATGCATTGCGCTTTTCTATGCGGTCTATTTTTAGAACGACAACACTAGGGGCTATCGCTAGCGTAGAGATCTCACTCATCGCTATGCTCCCTCTCTGTAGGTCTGAAAGTTCAGCTCTTGTTCTAATGCTTCACATAAATTAAGTAATGACTCATCCGAATGATATGCTCCTACTAGCTGCGCAGATAGTGGTAAGCCATCACTCACTCCACACGGGATGGCAGCAGCAGGTACTCCAGCTACATTGAATGGACTAGTAAAAGGAAATGCTCCCCACAACCGACTTACTTTTGTGTTGTCTATGAACTTCGGTCGCTCTCCAATCGTAAAAGCGGGTGTTGCTACCGTTGGTGTCAACAAAAAGTCATAACTTTCAAACAGTTGAGCAACTTTAGCGCGGTATTCCAACTGCTTTTTCCTTGCCTCAAACACCTGCTCAGGTGTTACTGCTTTCGCAGCTTGCAAACTTGCTATCTCATAATCAGTAAGCTCACTCTCGCAATACGTTAAGAAATGACCACGCTCACGCCATTCTTCAGCCAGCACCAATGGACCAAAACTTTGTTCCCACCCAGTAAAGCTAGGAGTGATGATATCCACCTGATGGCCCATCCTACTTAATACTGTTGCAACGTGCTTAACAGCAGCTTGAACAGCAGGTTCTACGGGCTGTCCATCCAATGATTCGCAATAACCAATTCGGAGCATTTTTAATCCATCCGGCGCACGATGAAACTCTCGCTCCGCCAATACAGATAAAAACAACCGAGCATCCGCTACGCAATTCGTTAATGGACCAGCACACGCAAAATCACTCATGGCTCTAAAGCCGCCTTCGTCTGGACATAGGCCATAACTAGGTTTAAATCCAAACAAACCAGTCATGGCTGCAGGAATACGGATAGAGCCGCCCCCATCAGCCCCAAGTGCAATAGGAGCATATCCAGAAGCGACCGAAGAGGCGGCACCACCACTCGAACCGCCTGGCGTTTTTTCTGTATCCCAAGGATTAGCGGTAACCAAACCAAGTTTATTTTCACAAGTGGCAGATTGTCCAAACTCTGCCGTATTCGTTTTACCTAAAAACACTGCGCCAGCATCGTATAGTCTACGAATAACGCCGCTATGCTCTAAGGCATGATGCTCCTTAAATACCCGCGACCCTTTAGTGGTTACATAACCAGCTAAATCAAAGGTATCTTTGAGCGTAATAGGTACCCCCTCTAGAGCTCGAGGTGTGCCAGCTTTATAGTTTGAGTCAGCAGCCCTCGCTTGACGCAAGGCCAATTCAGGAGTCAAAAGCGTCATAGCCTGAATACGCTCTTCTTTTTCCTCAATACGCTCAAGCAATGCAGTCGCCACCTCAACAGCCGACTGCTGCTGCGTCTGAAATTTCTGCATCATCTGCCAAGCTGGCATCGTCGTTTCTACAAGAGATTGAAGATTGGAGTTAAGCATGTGGATGTACCCCTCCGCTAACTCCATAGACTTCACCAGTAATATAGCCAGCTTTATCACTTAATAAGAAAGCGGTGAGGTGTGCAACATCCTCAGGAGTTCCTAAACGATTTAAAAACGATTTCTTTTGTAAATAACTATCAAAAAACTCATCAGGATAGATTTTTCTTAAAAAATCGTTATAGATTAAACCTGGGGCAATCGCATTAATGCGAATACCTGCTTTACCATTTTCTGCTGCAGCGACTCGAGTCAGTGCCATTACGCCCGCCTTTGCTGCGGAATATGCTGCACCGTGCTCCGTCGTCATTTCCCAAGCAGAAATTGATGAAATGTTTACAATAGATCCAGAATTGGCCTTAATCATGTAAGGCAATGCATGTCGCATACAACTAAATGTACCGGTCAAATCGATATCTAAGCATTTATTCCATGTTTCAAGACTCATTTCGGACACCGGCTCAATTTTGGACCAACCGGCATTATTAACTAGATAATCAATCCTTCCAAACTTTTCAAATACAGCCGCAAATACACGCTCAACCTCGTCATGATCACTGACATCTAGTTTAAAATACGGGCACTCTAACCCTGATGACTGAGTCAACTCTTCAGACAGTTTTTGCATACGTCCTTCATGTAAATCAGTGATGACCACATGCATATTTTCTGCAGCCAACTGTCTTGCTATGGCTGATC
>JAAYRZ010000229.1 GCA_012518515.1 Alcaligenaceae bacterium | reverse complement strand
GAGATTCGTGAGTTTGGTGGTGATATGAAAGAAACTTACGGTGTACCGGTTGAAGAGATTCAAGAAGCGATTAAGCACGGTGTACGTAAGGTCAATATCGACACCGATATTCGCTTAGCTATGACCGCTGCGGTACGTCGTTTCTTATTTGAAAATCCTTCAAAATTCGACCCTCGTGAGTTTAATAAACCTGCTCGTGAAGCCGCTAAGCAGATCTGTATCGCTCGCTACGAAGCCTTCGGTACTGCCGGTAACGCCTCTAAAATCAAGGCTGTTTCATTAGATGATATGGCTGCACGTTATGCGTCTGGTGACTTATATCAGCAAACACGATAAGTTGCCGTTAATGTAGGCCTTAAGGTCTTCTGATAAAGCCCCCAAGGGCTGGATGATGAGTCCAGTGCTTGGGGGCTTTGTTTTGGTTGTTATCTTAGTGCAATGAGCTACTAAAATACGCTTTGACTTGCACGCTTAGTTTTTCTAGTAAACGTTCAGCCTGTTCTTGGCTAACGCCTTCATTTTTTAAGTTTTTGATAAAAACGAGAACTGATGACTGTACTACTTTTATTTCATTGCTTTCATCCTGCTCAAATTTTAGTCCTGATACATGCTCAAGAACCTTACTAGAAAGGTGGCGCCAGCCATTATCGTCAAATTTTAGTGTTGTTGTCATTGCGGTGCAAATAAAAAAATTAATAGTGTCAGTTTAGCTGTTTTAGTGACATGTCAAATGGATATTTCACCGTTGTTATAGAATAATTGATAAGACGATGAGGATCTTAAGCGAACCTTCCACGAAAAATTAACAGACCATTCAAATGTGAAATTAATTGAAGGAAAATTAGGCTATGAAAAATTATGAACTATTTGAAAAGAAGTATTTAAAAGAAGAAGAGTATTCTTTTGATGAATATTTTAAACGTATGTTAGTTCACATGCGAAGAATGGAAAATGAAGAACCATATAAAAAAGCAATTGAAGCTAGACTTTATGGTTTAGACGATTGGCAAGAACAATGGGAAGCGTTTGGACTTGAAGCCGCCTTAAATCTTAAGCTAAACGCCAACCATTAAGTGCTAGACTTTTTAGCTAAAAAGACAAACCATTAGATATATAGTAAGTCACCAGTACGGCGATCCCAAAAGCAATAGCAAATCGAATCCACATACCACCAGTCTGCTCTACATTGACTAAGTCAGCAGGGGCATCTTTAGTTAATTGAGCTTTACCCGTAATCATTGGAGTGATGAGATTGTCTTTTTTGAAGAATTTGTAGAAGAACACAGCTCCCACGTGCAATACAAACAAGATAATCATGTAAATCTCAGTTTGACTATGCCATGAGGTCATGGTTTTTCTGATGCCGCGACCGATACTATAGAGTGGGCCTTGGTAAAAATAACCATCTCCCGTATATAAACCGGTTACTGCCTGAAAACCGAATAAAGCTAATAAAGCAATCACGGACCAAGCACCCAGTGGGTTATGACCAAAGACCTTTTTACCGCTTTTTAAATACGTCAAAATCGTACCAGGCCCTTTGAGAAATTGACTAAAGCGTGCATAGTGTGGACCGATAAAGCCCCAGAGAATCCGGAATAAGATTAAACAGAAAACCCACTCGCCTAGACGGATGTGCCAGTCCATATTACCCATTTTGACGGTGATGTATGCGCCAATCACACTGAAAGCGAGTGCCCAGTGAAATAAACGTGTAGGTAAGTCCCAGATGCGAACCGTTCCTGCATTAGACATCGTTGTTGTGCTCATCGTGATTACCCTAATTGTGTTTTAAAAAAATCGAGTTTTATAATTGCTCATTATTATAAGTTATCTCAACTCACTTTGCTGTTAGGAGCACTAGTTTATATTAGTAGATCTTAATAATAACTACTTCATCCGCATAATAATAAATACATAAACTAAAAAAAGCCCAAGCAATCAGATATTTCCGATTGCTTGGGCTTTATTAACTTAATGCCTTAGCGTCGATTTATTTCATCTTATCTAAGAAATCACCGGTAAGGAATTTTAAGTTATTTAAACCGCCTGTGATGACGTACCAACGTGCAGGATCAACGTAGACCACACGACCATTTTTAAAGGCTGATGTTTGGCTTAAATCAGCATGCTCAGCAAGTGTCTTCTCACCGGCATTTTCGCCACCACTAATGGCTGCTCTATCGAATACAATGAGCCAATCTGGGTCAGCTTTGGCGATATCTTTTATTTGCTGTGCACGCTTCTCAGCAGCGGCCTTAGCTTCTGGACTATCTGGTGCTGGTCTGGCAGCAGGAGCGGCAAGCTCTTCAGCTGTTTTGGCTGGTAGAACGGATTCCAAACCAGTCAATTCATACACAAATCCAAAGCGATCGCCAACAACGTGTGGCATGACATTGCCTTTCATGACGAAAAAGAAGGCGCCAGTTTTACCTGCGTTTAGTTTTTGTAAGTCAGCAATATCTTTATCAATTTTAGCAAGACCTTCTTCAGCTTCTTTGGTCTTATCAAAAGCAGTAGCTAAAGCTAAAGTGTTTTTATGGAAATCTTGCAAGAAGGTCTGGTTATTGTTAGTTAAATTTGCAACGGGTGCAATTTTTTCAAGTTCTGGAATAGCAGAAGCTGAGCGACCACCTGCAAAAATTAAATCAGGTTTTAGTGCTTTTAGTGCCTCATAATCTGGTTCAAATAATGTACCAACTTTTGTTACGTCAGCAAATTTTGCTAAGTCATCTTTGTAATTGGAATTTGGTACACCAACTGCTTCAATCCCTAGCGCATTTAAGCTATCAAGAATTGATAAGTCATAGCTAACAATACGTTCTGGTGTTTTGTCACTTTTGATGGTGCCAGTCGTATGCTCTAACTCAAAAGCCATGCTTGGGGCGGCAACCGCTAATGCAGCGCTTAGGGTCATTACTTGAAAGATTTTTTTCATAATCATCCTTTTAAATTTAGATAGGAATTAGTTACTACAAAAATTAATAGATTACGTCGACTTAAATTGAAATTAAAAAACGACGACTAACATCATATATCATTTGGAGCGAATGAGAACAGTTATTATTCTTATTGTTAATAAGTTTTTAGAAGTTGAGCACTTTATTACTAAATACTTATCCCCTTATCTACTCATCACGGCAACCTAGCCTTGTTATACTTAAGGGTTAGTTATGCTGTATTTAATAGCAAAGAAAACCGTATTAAAAATTATTCAATGGATAAAATGTAAATGCTAGATCTCGGATTATTACGCAAAGACTTGGATACTGTTGTCAGCACTTTAGCGCGTAGAGGCGTTGAGTTTGATGTGGTTCGTTTTAATGAACTGGAAACTCGTCGTAAGGAGCTGCAGGTCCAGACAGAAAATCTTCAGGCCAGTCGCAATTCCTTAGCCAAGGAAATTGGTAAGTTAAAGTCCCAGGGTCTTGATGCCTCCGAGGTCATGGCCAAGTCCAAAGCCATCCCTGAGCAGTTAAAGGGCATGGAAGAGGAGCTTTCTGCATTACGTGAGGAGCTGAATCATATCCTTATGTCTACTCCGAACTTGCCTCACGAGTCTGTGCCGGTTGGTGCCGATGAAAATGATAACGTCGAGGTGCGTCGCTGGATTCCGGGTCAAGGCTTGGTTGGTGAGGATGTATTTCCCGAGGACTTGCCTTTTGATGTAGCTGATCACGTGAGTTTGGGTGAAAAGCTGGGGCTGGATTTTGAGATGGCGGTTAAGCTGTCCGGTTCACGTTTTAGCTTTATGAAGGGTGGCATTGCCCGATTACATCGTTCTCTTGCGCAGTTTATGCTTAATTTACATACATCTGAGCATGGCTATGCCGAGTGCTATACCCCTTATATTGTTAATAAAGCCTCTTTGTATGGTACCGGTCAGTTACCTAAGTTCAAGGACGATATGTTCTGGGTCACCAAGGGTGGCGACGACGAGGAAGAGGGCGCTGAAGAACATAAGGCTAAAGAGGAGATGTATCTGATCTCCACCTCTGAAATCAGTCTAACCAATACGGTACGTGATGAGATTCTGGAGCCGGAGGAGTTACCGATTTTACTCACTGCACATACGCCATGCTTCCGTTCAGAGGCGGGTAGTGGGGGACGTGATGTACGTGGGATGATTCGTCAGCACCAGTTCGATAAGGTAGAGATGGTGCAGATTGTCCATCCGGATAGCTCATATGAGGCCTTGGAAGGCATGGTTTCGCATGCTGAAAAGGTGCTTCAGTTATTAAATGTACCTTATCGTGTGATCACTTTATGTACAGGTGATATGGGCTTTGGTGCCGCTAAAACCTACGATATCGAGGTGTGGGTGCCTTCACAAAATACCTGGCGTGAGATTTCTTCATGTTCAAATACCGAGTCTTTCCAAGCTCGCCGCATGAATGCACGTTATCGTGTCAGTCAGGGGAAAAATGAGTTTGTTCATACGCTTAATGGTTCCGGTGTGGCAGTAGGCCGTGCCTTGGTTGCAGT
>JAAYRZ010000044.1 GCA_012518515.1 Alcaligenaceae bacterium | reverse complement strand
TGCTCAACATCTGGACCACCAATCATATTTGTCATTAGCACCCCAGTCACTGGCAAGACTAACCATAGTGGCAATAGCCAAACCCCTAGCGCATTATGCCAACTCATCAAAGTCTTACGAAAACGCGGTTTCATTAATATAAAAAAACCAATGACGATCACGGCGGCCATCAGATAGGACAACCATTCAACCAGTGTTTCTGCATCTAATAAAAAGCTTTTATGTAGTGACTTAACTGTTTGGAAGAAGTCATTACTCATCCCACCAGTGCCAATAAAACTACCATCACTGAGTGCATAGGCACTTTGTGAGCGTACTCCTCCACCTGTAATCCAGAATCGCTCACCATCCTGATCCAACTCAAGGCTATTAATTCTGATGTTGTTATTATTTAGCCGCTCTACTGCCTGTACCAGCTGAGCTGCATTTTCAGCTACAGGCTGCTGACTAATAGACGGCGCTAAAATAGGCTTGAAGGCCAAAATCATACCAGTCACTAAAATGATGACCATAAATGGCGCCAGGGCCAAGCCAATGTATCGGTGTAGCTTTAATAAAAAAGATTTCATTGTATTTATCCTCACTCTTTATCAACAAGACACCTTCGATAAGGTATGTAGATAAGTTAACAATGAAAACTTAAGGCTATCTTAAGAGAATATTTGAGAGGGAAATAGTTTGCTTTAGATCAAATGCTCTACGGCTCAATCCTCGCGATGAGACCACCGTCAGGATGATTGTTCAGCGTTAGTCGCAACTCGTGCAACTGGGCAATCCGCTCCACAATCGACAAGCCTAGACCACTACCACTTGCAGATTGACCTGGTGGTCGGTAAAAGCGCTCCTTAATCCGCGCCATATTATGCTCATCAATCCCGCTGCCCTGATCAATCACGGCAATATAATCTGCTCCCAGTTCAAGACTAACTTCCGTATGATCCGGTGAATAGCGAATTGCATTATCCAGTAGATTGCGCAGCATTAACTGCAATAATACGGCATCTCCTTGTAATGGTAATACGGACTGAAATCTCAGACTTTCTATGTCTTGCTCCGAGCCTGACGTCACAAGGCGTTTTAATTTAATATGCTTAGCTCGTGCTCGTTGATTAACCTCCTGCAAGACTTGTTGGGAGACATCATGCCAACTAATCGGCTGACTTTCTTGTGGACCTTGTAAGGGATCCAGACGCGCCATAATCAGCAATTGATCAATCATATGACTAGCTCGCTCTATGCTATCTTGAATACGAGCAATGGCAAGATCCCTTTCCTCATCCTCCTCACTGAGGGCCAGCACATCCGCCTGTATCCTGACTGCCGCCAGAGGACTTCGTAACTCATGCGCCGCATCAGCCGTAAAGCGATGCTCTCGCTCAATCGCTTCGTGAATTTTTACAAACAACTGGTTTAAGGTACTCACCAAGGGTTGAAGCTCTAAAGGAACATCCATACTAAGCGCCTGCTGTTCAGTCGCAGAGCGTTTAGCCAAAGAGCTGGTCAGTTGACGCAACGGCCCTAAGGCATAACGCACAGACAAATAAACAAATAAAATAGTTAAAGGCAAAGCGATCAGCCACGGTAGTAGTTGACTAAAAATAACCTTAATCACCATCTTATAGCGTAAACCGATATTTTCAGCCACCGCCACTTTCATCTGCTGTGAGGGTGAGGCCACCACGAGCACACGCCAATTACCCTCTTTTTTTGCGACTCCATGCTCTTTTTGGATTTGGAGTTTTTCTGGTGGAATAGTGACTGTAATCGTCTGAAAGCCTCCCTGTAAAGGTTGATGCGCTAAAAAATGACCTGCGCTATCCGAAAGTAATACCTCATCATTTTTCCCAAAAATCATGAAACTCATGACATGATCCTGCACCTTATACTGATTATCATCGCTCAGTAATAAACGGTGCAAAGGGATGGCAATATCTCCGGGATCATTTTCTTCTAAGGCCATTTCTGAAGGGGCCGCTACTGCCAACATATGGCGAGCCATCTGACTCATTCGAGTATCATTCAATGTTTCAATAACATGGTAAAGCGTGATGGCAGCGGAAGATATCGCCGCACCCCAAATGATAATTAAGCCAATAGAAATTGAAATTAATAGCCGAGCCGTCAGACTTCGATTAGCTTTCACGGCTTATCTCCCAACAT
>JAAYRZ010000228.1 GCA_012518515.1 Alcaligenaceae bacterium | reverse complement strand
CTAATTGATATCAGTGATGATGGCATTTCAGCTGTTTATACTTTTTATGAACCAGATAATAAAAACAGTCTAGGCCACTATGGCATTTTATGTCAGCTTGATTTATGCAAAATCACCTCAAAGCCTTGGCTCTATCTAGGTTATTGGGTAGATGGTTGTGATAAGTTATCCTATAAGATGGACTACCAACCTGCTGAAATTTTCCGTGATGGTCACTGGATTCCTTATAATCAAGGATAAATTTTAATTATTCATTTTTAGGGCGAGTTGATTATGCTTTCAAAAATAAACCTTTATCCCATACTTCGTCCATTATTATTTCGCATGGACGCGGAAACGGCTCACCACAAAACCTTTGACCTATTAAGTAAAGTATCTAATAACAATTTACTGAAAAAATGCATGACCATGGAGGTACCACAAATACCAAAAAAGGTAATGGGTCTGACCTTTTTAAATCCTGTTGGCCTCGCAGCTGGTCTAGATAAAAATGGCGAGCATATTGATGCCCTTGGCTCTATGGGTTTCGGCTTTATTGAAGTTGGCACTGTCACCCCTAAAGCACAAGCAGGCAATCCAAAGCCACGTATTTTTCGTATCCCCGAAAAAGAGTGTCTAATTAACCGAATGGGTTTTAATAACCAGGGCCTAGATAGTTTTTTAGCTAATGTACAAAAGCACCGTTTTAGGGATCGTGGTGGTATTCTAGGTTTAAATATTGGTAAAAACGCAGCCACACCGATTGAAAATGCAGTGGATGATTATTTAATCGGCTTACGTGGTGTTTATGCACATGCTGATTATATTACAGTCAACATTTCCTCTCCCAACACAGAAAACTTGCGATCTTTACAAGGTGAAGATGAACTGGATCACTTACTTAAAGCACTAGTAGAAGAGCGCGAGATACTGTCTCAGGCACAATCTAAACAGGTGCCCTTATTATTAAAAATCGCGCCCGATATTAGCGAGGAGCAATGCATTGCCATTGCAAATATCGTCCGTGAACACAAGTTAGACGGTTTGATTGCGACCAATACAACCCTATCTAGAGACTATGTCCAGGGCCTACCTCATGCGGATGAATCTGGTGGTTTATCCGGACCTCCAGTACACGCCATGTCATTAAAAGTAATTCAGACCTTACGACGTAACTTGGGTCCTGATGTGGCTATTATCGGCGTTGGCGGTATTAATCAGGGTCGCCATGCCGTAGAAAAAATCGAAGCAGGTGCTGATTTAGTACAAATATATACGGGCCTGATCTATAAAGGACCGCACTTAGTCAAAGACTGCGTCAATGCGATTAAAGCTAAAGGTCTTTAAAACAAAAAAATGCCGCTGGAAAATATTCCAACGGCATTTTTAATTTCTTGCTAATGGTTGAAGTCAAACTTCAAACCATCATGACTAATTACTTAGCAGCAGTAGCTGTTTTAGCAGCAGTCTTAGCAGCTTTAGTCGCATTTTCAGTTGCTTTTAAAGTAGCGTTAGTGGCAGCAGCCATGTTGTTCTGAGCAACTTCAGCAGCTTGCTTAGCAGCTTTATTGATTGAATCAAAAGCATTGCTAGCAGTAGCAAAGCTAGACTTTAGTAAAGCAACAGCACTTTCAGAACCGGTAGGAGCGTTTTTAGCGAACTGCTCTAAAGCTTCTTCCATTTTCTTCTGAGACTCAGCAACTTGCTCTTCAGTTAATTTGATTAATTCTTTGCTTACGTCATTCATGATAGCGTAAACGTCTTGAGAGTAAGCAACAGCTTTTTCAGCGTTAGGCTGAGCGATAGCAGCAACAAAACTAGTCGCTTCTTGTGGATCTTTTAACTCAGCAACTTGTTGAGTTTGGTCAGCAGCATCACTAATAGTGCTTTTGATGGCTTTTAGGTTTAAATCAACTAATTTTTCAAAGCCGCTGAATAAAGAACCTTGAACAGAGATAAAGGTATCGATAGCTTCTTTTTGACGCTCTAATAATTGCTGTTGAACTTGGTTATTCATAATATATTTTCCTTAAATAGTACGAAATAGTTAAAAACTTTAATTTGAATACTTTAATCGTTGTTGCAGCACATTATTTTTAACCTTTGTTGCAGTGCAACAATTGCTATTATTCCAAATAAGATTAACTATGTCAAGTATTTTGCTGCGTCGCACAAAAAGTGTGACTTAAAAGAAACTCTTATATATATCAAGCAACTAGCTCACTTTACAAATGATAACCAAGCTCACGTGAGATATCTTTAGCTGCTCGTCTAAGATCCTGACTCCAAGCATATTGTATACGCTGGGCAGGTGCAGATAATGACAATCCGGCGACAACTTTACCCTGCTCATTAAAAATGGCAGCAGCCAAACAGCGCACTCCCTCCTCAAGCTCTTCATTATCAAGGGCAAAGCCTTGCTGATGAATCGCAGCCAATTCATTTTTTAAACGTTGTAATTCATTAACACTTTTGGAGGTACTCGCTGGAATCCCTGTTCTCTGAACATAGGCCAGGAGCTCAACTGAATCCAAATCCGCTAAAAACAGCTTGCCGACAGCGGTCAAGTGCAGCGGCGCACGACCACCAATCGGCCGCACCACATGAACTCCCGATTGACCACTCCAACAACGCTCAATATAAACAATATCGTCTCCCTGTCGAATCGATAGATTGATCGTTTCAGCAGTTGCCCGATGGAGCTCCTGCATTTGCGGATAAGCTAGTTCCTGAATATTAAGACGGTTTTTGACTAAATTACCCAACTCCAACAGGCGCAGGCCTAATTGATAACGCCCCCCAGGCAAATGCTCAACGAACTGGGAAATAACCAAGTCATTCAAAATACGGTGACAAGTGGAAATATTTAAACCACTTTGCGCAGCCAAGTCCTTTAAGCTTAAAGAAGCAGTAGACTGAGCCAACAAATCGACCAATAAAGTGGTTCTTTCAAGTACTTGAATAGAGTATTTGGGAGTTTCTTCAGACATGAATTTAAGAAAGGCAACTGAAGCCTAACAATTAATAATTAAAACGACCGCCAACACGTAAAACCTCGCCACGAAGGAAATCATAGGCTTCCTTTAAAGAAGTGTCATTTTTACTACGCACACCCAAGTCGATATAACCAGGCGCATCACCCGATGCCATCTTTGGCAAACTGAATGTCGTCACATCCGACCAGCGAGCCTCAATCTCCTCAAGTGAAGGTGCAATACGAGACTCTGGCAAGTGATAAACATCAACCGCCAAAGTTTTGGTAGGATTATTTTGCAACTCTAGGTATTTATTATCTAGCACCCACTCAAACATGGCCCAAGCCATTTCCGGGAAACCGGGAACAAAGGTGTGATCCTTAATAAAGAAACCTGGGATACGATTAAAGAAATTAGGTACGATCTCCGCCCCCTCAGGAAAGACGCCCATCGCTAAGCGACGTTGGTTTTCCGGGTCTCCAATATCTTGATTGATTTTACCAATCGCTGCGCGACTAATCACATACTCCATGATCAGAGCCTCTGCTTCAGGGTGTAATAGCAAAGGCACTCCTAGTGCTCTGGCTGCCGCTTCTCTAGTCTTATCATCCGGCGTAGCACCGATACCACCCGTTGAAAACACAATGTCACCACTGGCAAAGGTTTCCCTATAAATACGCACTAACTCGTCCATATCATCGCCAACAAGACGTGCCCACGAGAGCTCCATGCCGCGATCAGTCAACAACTCAATCACTTTACTTAAATGTTTATCCTGTCGACGACCAGATAAAATCTCATCACCTACAATAACTAAACCGAATTTTCTAGACTTAGGCATAGGGACTCCCTTGTGACTTGCTAAGTAATCAACTAAATTGTTCTTAATCATAGACTGCTATTGCTAATTCATGTATAACTTGAATGGCAAAATACAAATAGAAGTTTAGCAAATCGCCTCTGTCCTACGGGTTATCTATGTCTTTTTTTATAAAACCTTTTGATCAAATCAAGGAAATTCAACAGGCTCTCGCAGCCAACCAGCAACGCCTTGTGGTCTGCTATTGTGCCGCTTGGTGTCGCACCTGTGATAGCTACCTAGATGCCTTTAAGGAATTAAGTAAAAAGTTTCCTGAGTTGGTTTTTTTATGGGTCGATATTGAAGACGAGGAGTCTTTATTAGACGACCTAGACGTAGAGAACTTTCCGACTATATTGATTCAAGAAAATGGCAGCAATCTCT
>JAAYRZ010000043.1 GCA_012518515.1 Alcaligenaceae bacterium | reverse complement strand
GTCACTGAGGCGACATCCTTATCTTCGGAGAAAGCATGTGCGATCTCCGTCTGCAACTCCGCCATTCGGTCAAAAGAAACCGCTTGATCAGCCTCAGTCATCACAACCATCAACCCCGTATCCTGCTGTGGGAAAAAACCTTTAGGGATCCATAAATATAAAATAGCCGTAATAAATAAGGTAATCAAAAAAACCACTAAAGTAATAAACTGATGGCCTAACACCTTATCTAGTAAAGTAGCATAGCCTGTGTTTAGACGATCAATTTGCTTACCTAGCCAAGCAGTAATAAAATTTCCTTTAGCCCCCTCTGTAACGTTGTCACCATCTGCATTTTTTATTGCTGGCTTCAGCATGCGCGCACACATCATCGGCGTGAGAGTCAGAGAAATGACCAAAGAAATTAAAATAGCCACTGCCAAGGTCATGGCAAACTCTCTAAACAAGCGTCCAATGACGTCGCCCATAAAAAGTAGAGGAATTAAGACAGCGATCAAAGAAAAAGTCAGAGAAATCAACGTAAAGCCGATTTCTTTAGCGCCTTTTAGAGCGGCATTCATTGGTGTCTCACCCTCTTCAATATGTCGGGCGATATTTTCAATCATGACAATGGCGTCATCAACCACAAAACCCGTGGCAATCGTCAGTGCCATCAAAGTTAGGTTATTTAGGCTATAGCCCAAAAACAACATGACCACAAAGGTACCAATAATTGATAAAGGCACCACCACCGAGGGAATAAATGTTGCGGTTAATGTTCTTAAAAATACAAACGTCACTAGAACCACTAACAATACGGCCATCAGTAACTCTGTTTGTACATTACTGATCGATTGACGAATCGAATCGGTTCTATCAGCTACCGCTTCAATTTGCACCGATTGAGGCATCGCTGCTCTAAGCTCAGGCAGTTGTGCCAACACCTCATCGACCACACTAATCACATTAGCATTAGGCTGTCGTTGAATATTTAATAAAATCGCTTGTTTGTCATTAAGCCAAGCAGCTTGGCGAATATCCTCGGCATCCTGTATCACTTGCGCTACTTGCCCTAAACGTAAAGGCGCATCATTAACATAACTGATAATAATGTCTTCATACTCTTCCGGCGTAAAAAGCTGGCTATTCGCATGGATAGTAGTCGAACGACGCGGTCCATTCAGATTACCCGAAGGTTGATTAATATTAGCTGATGTAATAGCACTACGAATATCATTTAGAGTTAAATCATTTGCTGCTAAAGCGACTGGATTAACCTGCACTCTAAAAGCCGGCTTTTGACCACCGGCAATCCCAACCATACCGACCCCAGAGATTTGTGCAACGCTTTGCAAAATACGCGTTTCAACTAAATCTCGCACTTCATACAAGGGCAAGGTATCAGACATGACCGCTAGCGTAATAACAGGCGTATCTGCTGGATTTACCTTGTTATAAATAGGTGGCATCGGCAAGTCTTGAGGTAAAAGATTGGAAGCCGCATTAATCGCTGCTTGCACCTCTTGCTCAGCGACGCTGAGCGATAAGTTCAGACTAAATCTGAGATTGATGACTGAAGCACCAGCTGCGCTTGATGAACTCATCTGCTCAAGCCCTGCCATTTGCCCTAACTCACGCTCTAAAGGCGAGGTCACTAAGGCCTCCATGGTCGAAGGACTAGCTCCTGGATACATCGTTGTCACCTGAATCGTCGGATAATCAACATCCGGCAAAGCAGAAACAGATAGCCGTTGGTAAGAGAAAATCCCTGTCAGCAACACAGCAATCATTAGCAGTGTTGTTGCAATCG
The DNA here is from genome assembly GCA_012518515.1 of Alcaligenaceae bacterium. Classification (GTDB taxonomy): domain Bacteria; phylum Pseudomonadota; class Gammaproteobacteria; order Burkholderiales; family Burkholderiaceae_B; genus Oligella. Next base: position 27,773 of record JAAYRZ010000043.1, on the reverse strand, counting down.
GTCGGCGAATAAAGGGTGCTGAAATATTCAATCGACTATCTCTACTTTAGAGCCTGCACGTAAGCGGTCAATTCCTTCTACCACAACACGATCGCCTTCAACTAGACCTTCATAAATCTGTGTATAACCGCTATCGACAATACCTATCTTGATGTCTTTTTGCTGCACCGTCATATCATCATTGACTAAAAACACAAAAGCACCTTGACGACCAAATTGAATCGCATCGGTTAATAAGCTCAAGGTATTTTCATGGCGCTCTACAACAAGCATAGAATTGACAAATTGATTAGGAAACAAGGTGTGTTCGGCATTGTCAAAACGCGCTTTGATTTTAATCGTACCAGTTGCCGTATCAATCTGGTTATCGATCGACAATACTCTGCCTGTTTCTAAAAACTGTGAGGAATTACGATCATATAACCGAACTTCTATCGGCACTTGTTGATAATACTTGGCCGCAATTTGCGGTACATGTTGTTCTGAGACGGCAAACTCTACATCCATGGGCTGATTTTTTGTAATCGTGATAAGCCCTTCAGTCGCATTAGCCTGTATTAAATTACCGATATCAACTTGACGCAAACCTAAACGCCCGCTGATTGGTGCCGTAATCGTGGTGTATTCTAACTCGATTTCTGCCTGATCAATTTGAGCTTGTAGACTGGCACGGTTGGCTCTTTGTTGTTTAACTAAAGCCTCTTGTGTATCTACTTGTTGGCGGGCAATAGAGTTCTGCTTAAAAAGTGTCTGATAGCGTCTTAAATCGGCCTCTGCATTAGCTAACTGGGCTTCATTCTGATGATATTGAGCCCTTGCCTGTTCTAATCTAGCAGCAAATGGTCGTGGGTCAATTTCAAATAATGAGTCACCTGCTTCTACAAGTGCCCCTTCTTCAAAAAAGATCTGTGTCAAAGGACCACTAACTTGGCTGCGCACTACAACAGTCTCTGAAGGAAGCGCTGTACCCAAGCCACGGATAATAAAGTCCATGGGACGCTCTTCCACTGTGACGACACTGACCTTAGTGGTATCCATCATAAAAGCAGGACCTCGACCTGAACCTCGACCGGGACCAGAGCCTGGACCTGCTCCCATCGGACGGGCACCAGTAACAGCGGTTGTATCGCCCTTACTTAAAGCTTCTTTACCACCCATAAAAAAATAATAAATAGCAAAGACCACTAAGGCCAAGAGCAAAAGCATAACAACAAATTTTAAAAGGCGCATACCCGTCGAATGACTCTTGGCAGATAAGTCGTAACCCTCTGCTTTTGATTGCGACTCAGTAGAGTCGAGCTTTTGGAGAGGTTTGTTGACCTTAGAAGACTCAGGTGGATTACTCACTTAAAAATCCTATAATTTACTATTTTGAAAACTAATTAACGCTTAAAAATTACAAAAAGCTATTTTAAAGCCTATTGGCTTTGTCACCAGATGCGCTTCCAACTGCTCATTTAACTCGTATAAACGCACAAAGGTGACGTGTTTATTAGCACTAATCTCAGGATAAACACCGCTTGATTCAGGTACCCAGACCCGAATCAATTGGAAAGGCTGACCACCTAAAGAGCGCTCATAAACACCATTGGCCGGTGTTGTCACATACTCAGGGTCACGTGAGGCACGAATAAAATGCAATAATCGATTGACTCCCTCACTTAATGGCCTAAATGAGTCTACCCATTGATCAACTACCTGTTGTCGTTGAGCATGATTAGCTTTTAACCACCCTTGATAAGCAGGAAACTCGGTAGATGACAGACCTCCGGGCACAACATAACGGCTTTTAATCTTAGCCAACCACTCATTTTCCCTAGCAGCGCGACCAATTTTACCGGCATCATGCAACTCACGACTGACCTGGTTTAAGTCGATCAGCGCAGAATCAATGGCTGATAAATTTATCTCTGGATAATTCCTATATTCCTGTAAGGTATTTTTTTGCTTATCTAATTCCTGTAGAAGAGTATTACGAGCATCTCCTCGCTCACACACATCCATAATGTCAAAAAGAGCTCCTAACAAACTCTCATCACTCTCAGGGTTTATTCCAAAGTTTTGATGGAAAAAGAATAAACGTTGAAACAGATACTCTAAACGCAAAAAAGAGCGGATTTTTTCACTAAACGGGTACTCATATAAAGTCACGATAATCCCTTTTAAAATTGGTCTTTTCCGCTTAACTCCAACCAAAGTTCATGCTTAATCTGCACTTGTCGGTGGAGCTCAGCTAGGTCAACTCCTGCACCGTTGTAAATCACATCATCAGCATGTTGTAACCTAAGCTCTCGGTTAGCCTGAGTAGCAATAATTCGCTTGATTTCATCTACAGCGAGTTGACTTCTAGATTGTACACGTGATGTTTGAGTTTCCTCATCACAATCAACGACACAGATACGTTTAAACTGTGGGCGATAACGCCCTACTGACTCAATTAAAAGAGGAATATCATAGACAACATAGGAACTACTAGCTTGCTCTGCCTGTAACCGCATTTGCTCCTGCACAATAGGATGAACAATGGACTCTAAGCGTTGACGCGCACTAGCGTCTGTAAAAACCAACTCTCGCATCTTATGACGATTCAAAGCACCATCAGCATTAATCATATCAGTGCCAAAAACATCACTAATCGCACTAATCGCCGCTCCTCCACCTCCTGTAGCGGCGCGTGAAATCTTATCTGCATCAATAATAACGATACCGAAGCTCTCTAAAATTTTAGCTACTGTGGATTTACCGGAGCCTATACCACCAGTCAAGCCAACCTTATACTGCGTCATGTTGAGTTCCTTGCTTAGACTACCTTTTCAAACCACCACATAAAATAAGCAGCAAAAGACAAAAAAGGGCCAAACGCTACACTTCTTATCGTCTTTTTAAAAAAAACACTGCAAAATCCCACGACTGCTAAAGCTAAACAACACGCAACTGTTAGGATGTGAAGTACCGTCAGCGTATCAAACCAACAAAGTAAAGCTAGTAATAACTTTGTATCACCAGCCCCAAAACAATGCTCTAATCTGCGAAGCTTCAACACAGCTGCAGACACCTGAAAGATCTTAGCACAAGTACCCCAGAGCATAACTATTGCTAAACGTAACAATATACTACCATCTAATACAAAATAATGGTAAAGCAAACCACTCACTGCCAAGGCTAATACTAACTCATCAGCTAAAATTCTTAACTTAAGATCGAGCCAAGACAAACTCAACAAAAATGCTATAAACAACAGATAAAACACATGTTGAGCCGTTAGCTCGGTGATGCCCAGACTGGCTAGGAAAAATAACCACACAACCCAAGCAACCGGATAATGATGCTTATAGGGCTGTACCTCTTTCCAATAGACATCACCACGATAACGCCTATAAATACTTAACAAGTACTTTGGTAATAGTAAATAAAGCAGTAGTGCTAATAAGCCAATAAAGAAAAAGAGCTGAAACATATGATTCCCCCCTAAAGAAAAATCATAGCTTGAGCTCTTTTAAAATTTTGCTTAGTGGATGGATTTATCCACTCTAAAATATTTTAATGAAGTGTTATGTTAGGCTCATCATCGGTATCGATAGGCTCTTCCTGATCGTCGCCCTCTTCATAGGTAAGAACAAACGCATCCAGTTCAACAAACGCTCTTAATAGACTGGCAACCGATTGATAAAAGTCGTAGTTAGTTCCTTCTGACGCCTGTACGGCTTCCTCCCACTCATCTAACCATGAAAGTAAAGAAGCTTCTAAATACATTCCTTGAACTTGGGCAACCGAATTCATAATGTTTGCTTTTTTCTCATCAACCACAGCTAAACACCAAGCTGAAATAGCAGCTAAATAGACAGAAATATGATCTTCAGCATCATTAAAAGCAGGATTTAACGGGAGTTTATTATGCTCTAAAAAAACCGAAAGAGGCAAATTATTACGTAGGAAGTCAATATCTTCTTTTAATAAATAATTGGAAGCTAAGGGTGGTACTGCTTGTGTTTTTTTTGTTAGAAATAAGGTTTTAAAATCTTCAGCCAAGGCGATGCGTGCCTTTTCACTACCGTCCAACTCCCCAAGGGCTTTAACCACTCTTGCCACCTCATCAGCAAAGCCAAGACCCACAAAGAAATCCAATAGACCACTCATCTCATCTGAGCAATAAAACTCAAATAGATCCTTGCTGATAACATCGGCATAGACACTAGAAAACCACTCAAAGATTGAAGAGCGTTCGGCGTTGAATGGTGCCCAGTTAGCTTGAAGTTCCGGATACATTTACTGTCCTTAGATTAATATGAGATTGATTTATATGCTCTCTATTCTACGCATATATCACTCTCACGTCCTCCCCAAGATAGTCTAATAAAAAAGCGAGCAGCCCCTGAAAGTCTACTCGCTTTAAAAAAATCCATGTCCCTTGAGTTCTACGCTAGTAATTAAAAACTGTCACGGACTCTGGACTAAGTGCAATACGTTCGCCTTTTTGATAAAGCTCTTGCTGCTGGATTTGTTGCGGTACAAATACGTCCACCGCCTGCCCCTGCTGCTCATCAACCACATGCAACCTAACTAATGCGCCCAAATCCTGCACATCTTGCAGATAGCCATGCAGCATAAAACCATTCGCTTGGGTAGGACGACTCAAGCGCCACTGATGAGGGCGTACATAGGCTTTAGCAGTACCGTCACGGACTTCCTGACTTTGTTGTTCTGTAGAGAAGGGCACAGAAAACTCATTAAAACGCCAACTATTTCCTTCAACCACTCCCTCAAAGGCGCTCACCTCACCTAGGAACTCTGTCACGAAAGGAGTTTGTGGCTGGTGATACAACATAGAGCCACTACCTTCCTGCTCAATTTTTCCATGATTCATGAGGACGATATTATCTGAAATTTCTAAAGCTTCCTCTTGGTCATGAGTCACTAAAATACTAGTGACTCCAAGTTCATGATGAACTCTCCGCAGCCACTGGCGTAACTCCTTACGCACCTTGGCATCCAAGGCTCCAAAAGGCTCATCAAGTAGCAACAGTTTTGGGCGAACGGCTAAAGAACGCGCTAAAGCAATACGCTGACGCTGACCTCCTGACAGTTGCGCTGGGAATGACTTAGCCAGATGAGGTAACTGCACCAATTCTAATAAGCGCATCACACGCTCGCTAATCTCTTGCTTAGAGGGTCGCTGACTACGAGGAAGTACCGTTAAACCAAAGGCCACATTATCAAATACATTCATGTGACGAAATAAAGCATAGTGCTGAAACATAAAACCAATATTACGTTCTTGTACCGCTTTATTAGTCATGTCTTGTCCATCTAACAGAACCTGACCGCTATCAGCAAACTCCAAACCAGCAATAATTCGTAAAAGAGTCGTTTTACCACAGCCTGATGGCCCTAACAAAGAGACTAACTGACCTGTTTCAACATTTAAATTAATATTTTTTAATGCCTGAAAACTACCAAAACTTTTATTCAAATTTTTAATTTCAATGCTCATACTACGACCTCTTTTAATCCTGATTCGGACTCTTTTTTGACAGAAGATTCTGTCTTATCATTTTGAAGGGAGCTGCCCTCTTCCTGTGTCTTTATCATTGTGCTCTTGACCCCATTTACTCCAGAACGGCTATCAGGATTTTGTTTGTATTTACGCTTTTCCCACCAACTCAATATATGTTGCAATATCAATGTCAAGATGGCCAAAAATGCCAATAAGCTTGCTGCTGCAAATGCTCCTACTGGGTTGTAATCGTTATAAAGCACTTCAATATGCAAAGGTAAGGTATTAGTCAAACCACGAATATGCCCTGACACCACAGAAACGGCCCCAAACTCGCCCATTGCACGAGCATTACTTAAAATGATGCCATATAACAAAGCCCAACGAATATTTGGCAAAGTAACACGCCAGAACATTTGCCAAGGTGAAGCGCCAAGCACTAAAGCCGCTTGTTCCTCACTTGAACCCTGACTTTGCATTAAGGGGATTAGCTCCCGAGCGATAAAGGGAAAGGTCACAAATAATGTAGCAATCACGATACCTGGCACCGCAAAGATCACTTGAATACCAATTGATTCCAACCAACCACCAAAAAAGCTATAACTTCCAAAGAGTAAAATGAACATCAGACCTGCAACTACCGGTGAGACAGAGAAGGGTAGATCCAATAAAGTGGTTAACCACTGCTTACCGCGAAAATCAAAGCGTGTCAGCAACCAGGCAATAGCCACACCAAAAATCACGTTAATAGGCAGCACAATAGCTGCTGTCAATAAAGTCAACTTAATCGCCGAAACCGCATCAGGCTCTGTGAGCGAAGCAATATATAAAGCCCAACCCTGACGAAAAGCTTCAACAAAAACAGAAACTAAGGGCACCACTAGCATCAAAGCTAAAAAGGCAACAGCAACTGCTATTAATAAAAACTTTAGGAGACGCGGCTCATCGATGGGATTTTGATAATTTCTTTTCATTTGAATCCTTAGGATCTGCCCTCAAGACGACGACTAATACGCCATTGCACTGCATTAATGATAAACAAAATGGTAAAAGCAATTAACAGCATAAATAAAGCAACAGCAGAAGCTCCCTGAACATCAAACATTTCTAATTTGGCAGTAATAATCACCGGTAAAATTTCAGAGACCATGGGTATGTTGCCCGCAATAAAAATCACGGAACCATATTCGCCAGTCGCACGAGCGAACATCATCCCGGTACCTATGAGCAAAGCAGGAGTAAGCTCAGGCAAAATCACACGCCTGAAGGTAGTCCAACGATTCGCCCCTAGCGTAGCAGAAGCCTCTTCTAACTCAGGCTGTAACTCCTCTAACACTGGTTGCACTGCGCGCACGATAAAAGGCATACTGACCACGACCAAGGCTAGGAAAATCCCAATCGGAGTAAAAGCAATTCTTTGTTCAAAAAACTGACCTAACCAACCATTAGGAGAATATAGAGTAGCTAAAGCGATACCCGTCACTGCGGTCGGTAAAGCAAAAGGTAAATCCACTAAAGCATTCATCAATGACTTACCAGGAAAATCATAACGCACTAATACCCAAGCGACCAACGTTCCAAAAAACAAATTGGTTAAGGTCGCATAAAGTGACAAACGAAGAGTCAGGAAAATCGCTGCTAACACCCGCTCATCCGCGATAGTGTGAACAAAAGCATCCCATCCCATGCCGGAGGTGATCCACACCAACATAGCAAAAGGCAAAATGACTAAGATGGATAAGCAAAAAACACTTATGCCTAAACTTAAGCCAAAGCCAGGGAGTATCGATTTTTGTTTGAGGATAAATTGCATTATCTAATACCGTTTCTTCTAATAGCAAATGCGCTTAGATCCCATTTATGAGTTCTAAGCGCACGAATGAGCTTGTTTTAGGCTCTATTTTTACTGCTTAGCGCTTGTTAACTTCGTCAAAAATACCACCGTCAGCAAAGAATGTCTGCATAATTTCAGGCCAACCACCAAAGACTTCTGTCGCACGGAAAGTATCTACTGTTGGGAAACGTTCTGTATGTTTTTCCAACACTTTTTCATCACTAGGGCGTAAGTATAAAGAAGCCGCTAACTCTTGTGCTGGTTCACTCCATAAATAGCTCAAATACTCTTTGGCTGTCTCTTCAGAACCCTTACGAGCAACTACCGTGTCAACAATTGCAACTGGATTTTCAGCTTTAATAGAGTATTTAGGATAAATAACTTCAAACTGATCCTTACCGAACTCATTAGCCGCCATATGCGCTTCATTTTCAAAGGTCAAGAGCACATCACCAATACCACGTTGAATAAAGGTAGTTGTAGCAGCACGTCCACCATTTTCTAAAATAGGCACATTTTTCAAAATACCACTAGCTAACTCTTTAGCTTTTTCATGGTCATTGTCATACTGCTTGAGTGCCGCGCCATAAAGTGCCAAGAAAGCATAACGGCCATTACCGGTAATTTTCGGGTTAGCAATTACAATTTCTACGCCCTCTTTAGTCAAGTCTTCCCAATCCTGAATATTTTTAGGATTATCTTTACGAACTAAAATCACAGTTAAACTGGTAAAAGGCACTGAATTATCTGGGAATTCTTGTTCCCAATCTGCATCAATCAAGCCCTTATCGACCAACAACTGTATATCAGAACTCTGGTTCATAGTGACCACATCAGCTAATAAACCATTGGCTACACTCATGGCCTGTCTAGAAGATGCCGCATGTGACTGCTGAATAGTTAGTTTTTCCCCATCATGTTTAGCAGCAAACTCATCTTGAAATAATGGATTGAAGTCTTTATAAAAATCTCGCATCACATCATAAGAAACATTCAAAAAAGCATCACGACCATCTTGAGCTTGAGCAGGGACACCGAAAACCGCAGTCGCAGCAACAGACAATGCTAGCGCCGGCTTGATAAGAGATGATAATAAGTTTCGACCGAATTGCATAACTCTTCCTAAATAATTTTAATGTATATTAGCCATATCAAAAAGGCATAAGAAAGAATATAGCGCCTCTTGCTTATTATTAAAAATAATAATTTTAAATATCTATATAACTAACTATTATATAAATAAAGACGCCCTATGAAATATAGGGCGTCAACAATTATAACCAGTAAGATGCGATTAAATTACACCGGCACCGCTAGCTTGCTCATCTGCATGATAAGAAGAGCGAACCATGGCACCGACTGCGGCATGGCTAAAGCCCATCTTATATGCCTCTTCTTCGAGCCAAGCAAACTCATCCGGATGCATATAGCGCTCAACCGGCAAATGATAACCTGAGGGTGCCAGATACTGACCGATAGTAATCATATCAATATCATGCTCACGCATATCTCGCATCACCTCTAAAATCTCATCATTGTCCTCACCCAAACCAACCATGATGCCCGACTTTGTCGGAATACCAGGATAAAGACGTTTGAAGTCCTGTAGCAATTTAAGTGAATGCTTATAATCCGCCCCCGGACGTGCCTGCTTATAGAGACGAGGCACTGTCTCCAAGTTGTGATTCATTACATCTGGCAAACCATCGGCAAAAATATCTAATGCTCTCTCAAGGCGCCCTCGGAAGTCCGGCACTAACACTTCAACCTGAGTCTTAGGTGAACGCTCACGGACCTCATTGATACAGTTAACAAAGTGCTGTGCGCCACCGTCACGCAAATCATCTCGGTCAACAGAAGTAATTACTACATAACTCAAACGCATCATCGCAATCGATTCTGCCAAGTTAGCTGGCTCGTGCTCATCTAGAGGATCCGGTCGCCCATGACCTACATCACAGAATGGACAGCGACGTGTACACTTATCACCCATAATCATAAAGGTTGCGGTACCTTTACCAAAGCACTCACCGATATTTGGACAAGAAGCCTCCTCACAGACCGTCACCATTTTATTTTCACGCAAGATGTCCTTGATATGGTTAAACTGTGAGTTAGCGGGTGCCGCCTTGACACGAATCCAAGATGGCTTTTTAAGGGGTTCTCTCTGAACCACCTTGATGGGAATACGAGAAACCTTATCAAACGCTTTCTGCTTTTTGCTCGCGTCGTAATCTACGTCTTTCTCTATAGTTTGTATATTACTCACTTCTCTGTCCTCTAAATTAGAGTGATTATTTGGTCTTGGCTACTTCTTACTCAACCTGAGCCAATTTGGCATTGAAGATCTTTTGCAATTCTTCAACAACTTTATCAGAAACCTCAGTGACAGTCGCATTTATCCCCAGAGTCTGCATATCTATTGTACGTAACCCCTCGTAACCACAAGGATTAATTCCCGCATACGGCTTTAAATCCATCGCTACATTAATGGCTAGACCATGGTAAGTACAGCCCTTGGTAATTTTAACGCCCAACGCTGCTATCTTAGCCAAACCATCACCTATAACCTCACCTTCCATTGGTACATAAACGCCCGGTGCTTTATCCTTGCGACAAGCATTAGGAATTCCAAAATAGGCTAAGGTCGAAATAATTGCATCCTCAAGACTTTCTACATACTCTTTGACAAACATCTTATAGCGAGAAAGTCTTAATAAAGGATAAACCACTGCCTGGCCAGGACCATGATAAGTTACCTGACCGCCACGGTTACAGTGTACTATCGGTATTTGACCGGGATTTAAAATATGTTCAGGCTTACCCGCCTGACCTAAGGTATAGACAGGCTTATGCTCCACCTGCCAGATTTCATCAGGACTCTCCTCAGTTCGAGCTTCTGTAAATTGCTGCATCGCATCCCAGATTGGCTCATAGTCGGAAAGACCCTCAAGTTTTTTGCTTTTGATCATAAAAATGATTTACTAGAGTACGGCTTTAACTAGTTCATGCCCATGTAATGCACGATAAATATCATCTAATTGCTCACGTGATTTCACATAAACGGTGACTGTCAAACCGACATAATTGCCCTTGCTACTTTCACGCAATTCAATCGTTTCATGATTAAATGCAGGGTCATACTCTAGAATAATAGGAACTAAAATATTAACAATATCTGGGTGATTAACACTCATGACCTTAATAGGAAAATCACAGGGATACTCGATTAAGGATTCTTCTTTAGGTATTTCATTCATAATTTATTTAAAGGGCTGCTAGCACCTTGTTATAAGCTTGTTTCAATCTCTTATAAATAGGGCCAACCTCGCCATTTGCAATAGCTTTTGCATCAAGCTCTACGATCGGTAGAATTTCTTTGGTGGCTGAAGACAAAAACAGTTCATCGGCTTGTGCTACTTCCTCCTGACTAATAGGACGTAACTCAAAAGGAATCCCTTCCGCCTGGCACAATTCCTCGATTAAACCGTAACGAACCCCTTCTAGAACCAGGTTATCTTTAGGAGGTGCGACCACCACTCCCTCTTTGACAAGCCAAATATTAGCAGAAGAAGCCTCTGACAAAAAGCCATCACGAAACTGAATCACGTCGTCTACACCCCGATCGACTGCGTACTGCTTTGAAAGCACATTACCTAGCAAAGAAACAGATTTGATATCACAATGGAACCAGCGCATATCGTCCATACTGACCGTACGTAAACCTCGGTTAATTTCCTCTTCACTTGGAGCTGTACGTGGCGCCGCCATAAGGAATATCGTTGGTTTAACCGCTGGATTAGGGAACTGATGATCACGCTTAGCAACACCACGAGTTACTTGTAAGTAAACCAAACTATCATCCCAAGGTGCGCGCTCCGCCATCAAGGTCATCAGTTTCATCCAATCCTCTGCCGTATTACTTGTATGCAGAGAAATCTTGTTTAAACTACGCATAAGACGAGCAACATGATGCTCCAAACGAAACGATTTTCGATTGTAAACTGGCACCACTTCATAAATCCCGTCACCGAAAATAAACCCTCGGTCTAATACAGAGATCTTAGCTTGGCTCAATGGCAAAATATCGCCATTTAAATAAACGTCTACGTCTTCGGTGATGCCTGGAATTATTTCTTCAATCATCTTTATCTCATTTTCAACAAACTCTTAGAAAGAGCTCATTAATTTATCCCACAAGCGACCAAACAAACCTGCTTGCTCTACAGACTCAAGAGCAACCAAAGGCTCTTGCTTAACAATATGGCCATCGAGAACAAACTGCACCTGGCCAACCTGCTGACCTTGCTGAAGTGGCGCTACTAACTTCTGGTTAATTTGTGTCATAGCCTGTATCTGACCTTCGCGACCACGAGGTACAGTCACCGCTACTTTATTTTTTGAACCTAAAGCAACTTCTTTGCTCTTACCTTCCCAGACACGAAGTCGAACCATTTCCTCACCCGGCGCTGCTAGTTCACGACTTACAAAATTAGCATAGCCCCAGTCTAATAACGCCTGATTTGCTCGCTCACGTGCGCCAATACTTTCGGTACCAATAACCACTGATAACAATCGGCGACCATCTCGCACCGCGGTGGTAATTAAACTATAGCCAGCAGAAGATGTGTGTCCTGTTTTAAGGCCATCAACACCTAAGTTACGTCGAAGTAAGCCATTGCGGTTGTGCTGGTTAATATTGTTATAGCTGTATTCTAACTGACTAAAATAATGATAATACTCTGGGTGATCTAAAATAATATGCTGCGCTAAAACAGACATATCACGCGCTGTAGTAAAGGTTCGCTCAGAAGGCAAACCAGTCGGATCGCCATAGCTTGTGTTTGGCATCCCAAAATCAGCAGCACGCTTATTCATCTGATCAACAAACACATTAAGCGAACCGGCTACCGTTTGGGCAAGTAAAATACTGGCATCATTACCAGATTGGACTATCATGCCCTGAATTAACTCACCAATTTGAACTGGAGTATTAATCTCGATAAACATACGAGAGCCTTCAGCTGCTCTTGCTTCGGGGCTAACAATAACCTCTTGATCTAAGGCAATACGGCCTCTATCTAAGGCATCAAACACCAGACTAGCTGTCATCAGCTTAGTCAAGGATGCAGGCTCAACACGCATATCAGGATCTTTTTCTGCTAAAACCTGTCCTGTATCAACATCCATTAATAACCAACTGCGTGCTTCAATATCCGGCATAGCAAGATTGGAAAAACTTGCAACTGTTGGCGTATCAGGGGTTGTAGGGACAATTGAAGAAACGTTAAGAGTTTCCGTCTCTTCTGTTGTTACAGGCTGCAAAATGATTTGACCGCCTGACTGCTCTGTTTTTTCACCTGATAAGAATTGATAAGCACCCACACCCACCAAGACTAGCACCAGTAATATCAGTATTCTTTTTAACATTGTCCTTACTCTAAATCGCTGTAAAAATTAAATAGGGTTATTGTAAAACTAAATAAGGTTTATACCCTTAAGATAGAGCTCTAATTGCTTCCGAAGTTCAATTAAAGCACCATGAAAAAAATGACCTACACTTGGGAGTACTGTAACAGCCTGTTCTTTTGTGCTGAGCCACTTAAAAGCATCATCCAGAGGAATCACCTCATCCTCTCCACCATGTATAACAAAGGTGTTTTCTGGTAATTCAACTTCTCTATAACTAAAACGCCAGACACCGACACCAGCTAGTAACAAGGCTGAAGGCATACTTAATTCAATCTGTTCAGTCTCAACAGAGAGCAAATCCTCAACTTCCTGGTGTAGCTGAGCAGCAACCGCTGAACCGAAAGAAAAACCACCTATGAGCCAAGGTAGCCCTGCCAACTGAGGATTATCAGCTAAAAACTGCTGCACTAGCTGAAGCATGTCCTTAGTCTCGCCCTGCGCCTCATCAAATTTCCCTTCTGATTTGCCCACACCTCTAAAGTTTGGACGTAAAACCACGTAGCCATGACTAACCAATAAACGCGACATCGTCGTCACAACTTTATTATTACGGTTACCTTGAAAAAGCGGATGAGGATGCAAAATGATAGCCCATCCCTTAGGCTCATCTTTAGGATAATCAAGCATTACATCAATAACACCTGCGCCACCCTGATAAAACTTAATTTCATGGGACATTTTATTAACCAACCCTTTTAAATCTAAATAATCTTTCTATTACTAGGCTAAGGTAACGATTCAACCCGTATATCCCTGGGCTTATACTCCACTACTCGCGGCGAACCTGAGCTCATCTTGAGCTCACTTGGTTTGAACCCCAACCAACCTGCGCCTAGCCCATAAACGACCAAATTAAGTAATAGAAGTAGAAGGAATAATTTCCGCATATGGTTCTTCTGATTCGCAGGCTTTTAGGATAAAACTGAATTTATGTTGATATTGATACCTCAACAAGAGGCCTGTGACTGTATACAATGCTGAGCATAAACCAACAGGCCCGCTAATGCGGGATCATCAAATGGTACCAGTTCCATTGTATCAAATCCATGCAATCTAGCCTGCTCTGTAAGCAAACGCGATAATTCTGGCACGACATAATCAGCAGCTCCACCGGAATAAAAAACCACTGGATTCAATCCAAATTGCTCAACCACACAAGACCACTGCCGCACCACTGCCGCTGCTTGTGCCGCAATCATTCCGCTCTCTAAAGCCTCTGCCGTAGAGCTAGGAAATCTCATGGGTAAGGTTGACTTTTCCCATTGAATAGCAGGTAATTGAGCCGTACCTCGAGCTAAACTCCCAGCCATTAGCTCTAAGCCAGGAAAAATTAAACCGCCCAAGAACTCGTTTTGAAACACAGTATCTACGGTTGTTGCCGTACCAAAGCTAACTAGAATAGCAGGATGCTCCAGCGCCTTTTCGTGCACACTAACACCCAACATAGCCAAATAACGATCCGAACCCAATTGAGAATGCACTTTATAGGTATTCACCAAATGCAATAACTTCGGCTGTGCTCTCAGCCAACGCACTTCAGGAGCAGTAGCACCACATCGATTAATTTGTTCGACAATATTTGCCTCAACTAAAGGACCCGCGACATTTACACCGATCACAAGCTCCGGCTTTTTATTAAAGCTTGCTAACTTCGTTGCTAATTGCCTTACCTCTGCATGAGACAAAATAAATTTTTGTCCGTTCGGAACAACTCCTGAACCTATTGCATCAAGCGCTTCATAATAGGCAAACTTGACTCTCGTATTACCTGCATCGATTAAGAGCACCGCTTTTGAGCTATCAGACATGCCTGCCCTCTCTAGAGAGGGTATGATTTGATGCTCGAATTGAGATGTCGCCATAAATAACTTGCTTCAGTCCTTCCTTAGTCATGACCTGCAAGCAAGCATTTCTATCAACACCTTGGGCCAATCCGCTAAACATAAGCTCTTGATCATTTAAAACGTCAACTTCTTGTCCTGCCAGAGCATCCACTGCAGCATGTCGCGCTATAAAAGGCTCAAAGCCTTCACGCTTATACTGTAGAACTGCTTGGTACCAAGCATTAGCAATCAAAGCAACCATACTACTGACATTTTTCGCGGCTTTATTTTCTCTTTCTACTAACGATGAAAGAACCGTCGTCCAATCCGCCACCTGACGCTCTAAAGACTCACTCAATGCCTTTGCATGAGACAAGTTTAAACCCATGCCAATCACCACTACATGATGATGTGCTGAAAAACGTCCCACCGCAGGTTTTATTGCCTCTATCAACAAACCTGATAACTTCGCTCCATCAAACAAAATATCATTGGGCCACTTCATACTCAAACGATCTTGGTGCTGAGAACCCACTAATTGACGTAACTGTTCACACACCACAACGCCACATAAGGGGGCTAGCATCGGTAATTGTGCCGCCGGCATATCAATGTCAAAGGCACAAGAAAACATCAATGTCGCTTTATCCAGATCTTTCCAGTGACGGCCTCCCCTACCTTTCCCTCTAGTCTGGTGGTGCGCGCCAAGCAAACTCGGACGTTCATGGACAGGCTCAAGCTGGCGTGCGCGAGCAATTAATTGAGTATTGGTTGAATCGACCTGCTCCAGCCATTGCACTTCAGCAAATCCGAGTAACTCTCGCTTAATTTTCTCTTCTAATTGGGCCGCAGGCGGTAAAGTGATTAAAGGCATAACATGAATATTTATGAGAAAGGATTAAAAACTTATCAACAAATAGTCTACTTTAAAAAAGGTTGTAAATAACTTATTGTACGTTCTGTCGCACCACGGTGCTGAGACATCCACTGAGTAGCAGCAGTGCTCATCACCTGAAGTTGTGAGGTATCATGCAGCAACTGCTGAGCCTCATGAATACCCTGCCCCGCATTTTCAACCTGTAGCGTGGCACCAGCAGCAATCGCATCTTTTACTGCTTGCTTAAAATTATCTGTAGACGGCCCAACAATCACTGGCACACCAACAGCACTCGCTTCAATATTATTCTGGCCCCCGAAGTTAGCAAAACTTCCACCAATAATTGCCACATCAGCAAGACCATAATAAAAAAACATCTCACCCAAACTATCGCCTAAAAGCACCTGCGAATTCATCAACTCGGCCAGAGTAGGATGTTGTGAGCGCCTGACATAGGATAAAGTCGATTTATCCAATAAGCTCCTCACCTCTTCAAATCGTTCCGGATGTCGGGGCACAATGACATATAAAGGCATAGAAGAACCTTCCGCAGCCCTATTTTTTAATTCTTCTAAAAATAAAGCCTCCTCACCGTCACGAGTACTAGCTATCACAACTACTTTGCGCTGTATTTTTTCTTTTAAGACAACCGCCTCTTCAAGCAAGGGCGCTGCAATTGGCACATCAAACTTCAAGTTTCCGACCACCTCAACATGCTGCAGACCATAATCTTGTAATCGCTGCTTATCCTCTAGCGTCTGTGCCAATACCAAGTCTAAAGAGGCAAATGCTTCTCTTAGGACCTTACCCATCCAGTGCGCTTGCTTTAAAGCAGACACAGAAAACCTAGCACTAACGACCACCATGGGAACTTGCCGCTGTTCAGCTTCAGCCAGTAAATTTGGCCAAATCTCTCTTTCAATTAAAATTCCGCAACGTGGTTGCCAATACTCGAAAAAACCATCAACAGCTTTAGGCAAATCATAAGGAATCCAAGATTGCTTTAATTGACCAGAAACAATATAGCGCTCAAAAAGCGAGGCTCCCATTTCCCTACCGGTCGCTGTCATATGGGTGAGGAGTACCGCTAAGCCCTGATCAAGCAAAGCTTGAATTAACGGTTGCGCTGCACGCGTTTCACCTAGACTAACCGCATGCACCCAAATCGGACGTTGAAATTCAACGGGTAAAGATGAGTCTGAAACGGCATACTCACCAAAACGCTCTGGTGATCGTATTTCCCACGTACCACCAGCACGCTTTGCCTTACGCTCTAACAGCTTGAAAATTAAAGGAGCAGTTACTCTTAACAGTCCGGTGTAGATGAAACGATTCATCAGGCTTCTGGAGAGAGAATTACCTGCTCTGCTGAAGAACTATCCAGTCTCTCTTCTTGTGAGACTCCCAGAGCTTGATTCAACTTTAAAATAACTGCATCGCGACTTGGTGGCACTCCCCTATCGCCCAAACTAGCAGTCATGCCAGAGCCCGTGACAGGAGAGCGCACTGGGGTTGAGGCACAATAAATGCCTATAGTTGGACGACCCAAGGCGGCTGACAAATGAGTCAAGCCACTATCTAGACCGATCATCAGACGAGCAGCCGCTAATTGATCCGCTATCTCTCGCAACGGCAAAGCAGTTAGAATCTGTACTTTAGGATATCTCTTCGCTAACTCTGCTGCTAGCTCTGCTTCCTTGGCATTTCCCGCTAAGATTCGTAACTCCAAGCCTTGAGCCACCAATAGCTCTAAAGCAGCGTGCCAATCCTCTTCAGGCCAAAGCTTATCATCCCGACTTGCTGAAGGCATGACAATCGCATAATTCTGAATCTCGACACCATCAGTCAATGCTTGGAGACCAAAATCAGGAGGTCCTTCATACTCATAGCCTAAAGCCAATGCCGCCAACTTACGCTGACGAACAACAGCGGGTTGCCAAAAATCAACCCGATGACGTTTATGATAAAACAGAGAAGCAAAACGCTCGCGCGCAGACTTCCAATCGAGACCATGACGCTCGCCTATGGTTTGGCGCACGACCCAAGCAGACTTCATCAATGCCTGCATATCTAAGACAATATCGTACTTAGTTGCACGAACTGCCTTTCTAAAAGCTGCACGCTCACGTCTCGTCTCACTGCTCAACCAATTCTTGCGCCAACGGCGATGAGAAATAGTGATCACACGATTAACGGCAGGATGCCAAGATGGAATCTCCGCAAAGGCCTCCTCTACCACCCAGTCGATAGTAACTCCTGGAAAATGCTTAGCAATATCTGAGATCGCCGGCAATAAAAACACCAAGTCACCTAAAGAGGAGGAGCGCACAATGAGTATTTTTTTTATCATATATCCTCTCTATTTTAACAGTTTAAGTTTAGCACTTAACGGCAGATGATCTGAGATTTTAGCCCATGACTTACCCTTAAGAACCTCGGTCGTATCCACTTCGAAGCCGCGTTGATACATACGGTCTAGTCGTAGCCACGGGAAAGATGCAGGATAAGTGCGAGGATTATAATACCTTCTCTCAATAAAGAAAGCCTCGGTTAAACGCTTAAAATTATCTGAGCGCATATAACTGGATAAGCGTTCTAGCCTATTTTTAAGTTCCGGATTTTGCCACATCAGGCTCATCTCATTAAGCCCCTTTTGAAAGTTTAACTTAACGGCTGGAAGCTCGGCATCCAGACGCTTAGCCTCATCCTCAAAGACCTCTTGCAAATGTAAAATTGACATCAACTCACTGCTGAGGTGCTGTGTCCAGTCATTAAAGTCACCCGCTATAATAATTGGCTCATCCGGCTCAACCAAGTGATTGATGCGCGTTGCAATCGCCTCTGCTTGGCGCTTACGACTTTGCTTAAAAAGACCTAAATGTACGACAAAACAATGAACGATCGTGACATCAACAAGAACTTGCACATGCAAGACTCCCCTCTGCTCCAAACGGTGATCTGAAATATCTTGATTTTCTTGCTCAATAATGGGAAAGCGACTTAATAGCACATTACCATGGTCTGTATTACGACGAACCGCATTACGGCCATAAACCACATACATACCCAATGCATCAGCTAACCGCTCTGGTTGATTGTGAAGTGCATCTTCTAAGTCATTGCGTCCCTGCACCTCTTGTAAAAAAATCAAATCGGCATTTTCTCGTTGTAGCGCAGTCTTTAAGGTGGCAAAAGAAGACCGTATCCCTAAGGGCGCTTTGCCCTTATGAATGTTGTAAGTTAGAACTTTAAGTTGAGTCATGACCGAGGGTTCTGTATCTTGTCAAATTAAGAACAAGTTAAAATTAATATCCAAAAAATACAATTTGGAAAATCAATTGATAAAAGAAATTAACACCACTGCCGATAACAGGCTGTATTGTTCCTGTTAATAATAAAAAAAGTAAAATCCAAATACCATAGGGCTCTATCTTAGCCAATACTCTTTCAAACTCTAGAGGCACGATATTCATTAGCACTCGCCCACCATCAAGGGGTGGAATAGGTAGCAGATTCAAAACCATTAAAATCAAATTAATTGAAATACCTGCACGCGACACCTCAAACAAATAACCATCTGCATGCCCCATGGAAAACACAATACGTAACAATACTGCCCACATAATGGCCATTATAAAGTTCGCAGCAGGTCCTGCCAGCACCACTAAAACCATGTGCTTGCGTGGCTCCCTTAACTCCCCTTGATTGACAGGAACTGGCTTGGCCCACCCAAATAACATACCACCAAGAAACAGAGTCAAGGTCGGAAAAATCAATGTACCAAAGGGGTCAATGTGCCGCACCGGGTTTAAACTGACCCGCCCTAGAACATAAGCTGTATTATCACCGAACATCCTAGCAACATAGCCATGTGCAGCTTCATGCAAAGTAATCGCAAAGATCACAGGAATTGCATAAACAGTGATGATTTTAAGCGTTGTGTGAATATCCATATAAACGTTTAGATTAATAAAACTAGCCGGAAAAGGTATTGCAGGCTTGTAAACTACCACTTTGCAAACCCGTAGTAAACCATTGAACTCGTTGTGCCGAAGTGCCATGGGTAAATGAGTCCGGCACCACATAACCCTGAGAGTTTTGTTGAATTCGATCATCACCAACAGCCGCTGCTGCGTTCATTGCGTCTCTGATGTCTTTTTCATCAATGGTATCGCCCTCTTTTTGCAGCTCATGAGCCCAGATACCAGCAAAACAATCAGCCTGCAACTCCGTCAGTACAGAGATCTGATTTGCTTGACGTTGACTCGCACGTTGCTGTGCAGATTGAGTCTGCTCCAGAATTCCTAGTACACGCTGTACATGATGCCCCACCTCGTGAGCAATCACATACCCTTGAGCAAAATCACCACGCACACCCATACGCTTACCAGTATCACGGAAAAACTCTAAATCCAGATAAATGGTTTGATCGCTAGGACAATAAAAAGGCCCCATTGCCCCTTGACCCAGACCACATGCCGTACGGGTTGCACCACTATAGAGCACTAAACGTGGTTCTTTATAACCACCAAGTTGATTCAGTCTGAACTGCTCACTCCAGATATCCTCAGTGGTACCAAGCACTTGCGCTACAAACACCCCCTCGGCGTCAGTCAACTCACCGGTAGTCCCACGTTGAGATACAGGACTTTGACTATAATCGGCAGTATCAACACTGCCCAAAAACTGTAGGGGATTGACGCCAAAAGCCAACCAGGCAATTAAAGCGATAACGATAGTACCAATACTGATTTTACCACCGCTAAAAATAGGAATCCCACCACCGCGCCCACGACCAGCTGTACCGCGTTGTCCACGGCGATCCTCGACATTTCTACTCTGTCTTCTACCACCAAGCCTCATAACATCCCCTACTAACGATATAAAATAGATTAATGCATGTGCCAGCCATTAGTCACAACAATAGATTGACCAGTTAAAGCATGACTTGGGAAAGTTGCTAAAAACAAAGCTGCTGAGCTCACATCATCAAGTGTTGTGAACTCATGATTCACCGTATTTTTGAGCATCACATCTTTAATTACTGCCTCTTCACTAATACCCAACTCCTTAGATTGTTCAGGAATTTGCTTTTCCACTAAGGGTGTTAAAACAAAGCCTGGACAAATCACATGCGAGCGAACATTATGTGCAGCACCTTCTTTGGCCAAGACACGATTCAATCCTAATAACCCATGCTTAGCTGTCACATAAGGTGCCTTTAAGACCGAGGCTTCATGTGAGTGCGCTGAACCCATATAAATCACTGTACCGCCACGGTTATCCTTATACATATGCTTTAAGACTGCTTTAGTTGTCAAAAAAGCTCCATCCAAATGAATGGCAAGCATTTTCTTCCACTGTGCATACTCAAACTTATCAATTGACTCAATAATCTGAATTCCAGCATTAGAAATTAAAACATCAACCGCGCCAAACTCCTCAACTAGCGCCTCAACCCCCTGATTGACTTGCTCCTCATCAGTTACATCCATGGCAATCGCCAAAGCACGCCCACCAGCTGCCTTAATTTCCTCAGCTACTTTTTGTGCGCCTTCCAAATTCAAGTCAGCCACGCCAATCGCTGCTCCTGTTGCTGCGAACTTTAGCGCCATGTCACGGCCTAAACCACTACCAGAACCGGTAATTAATGCTACCTGACCATCTAATGAGTAATTAACCTTTGTCATCCTATATCCCTCGTCAAATCAATTATTAATAATAATATCCTAGAATAAAACCAGCTAATAAATTATTAGTGACGTTATCTTAGTACTGTTCCCAGTTTATTATCAAACTTTAGTAGTGCACAATAAAATTAATCTTTAACTATCTTAATTCCTCTACTTTACAACTCTATTATTCTTATGAAAAAAATATTCTTCGTGACCGGCGCAACTTCCGGCTTTGGCAAGTCTATCAGTGAAAAACTCATTAGCGAGGGGCATATTGTTATCGGTTGTGGACGGCGTTCAGAACGTCTGAACAATATGCGTCAACAACTTGGCTCTAACTTTCACCCCCTTGCCTTTGATATTCAATCAAAAGCAGCTATTAAAGAAGCAATCAACAGCCTACCTGCCGAACTCCAGAGAGTGGATGTGCTAGTCAACAATGCTGGCCTAGCAAAAGGTCTAGCAAAAGCTCATGAGGCTGATATAAGCGACTGGGAGCAAATGATCAATACTAATATCAACGGACTCGTTTACGTTACCCACCAGCTCTTACCCAGCATGGTAGAACGTAACCAGGGCATGGTGATTAATATCGGTTCAATCGCCGGCAACTGGCCATATCCTGGAGGTAATGTTTATGGTGCAACCAAAGCCTTTGTCCGCCAATTCAGTCTTAACTTACGCGCTGATTTAGCAGGTAGCAAGGTACGTGTCAGCAACATTGAGCCTGGTTTATGTGGCGATACCGAATTCTCTCATGTCCGCTTTAGTGGCGATGAAAGCAAAGTTAAGGCCATTTACGATAAAGTTGATTTCATCACTCCCGAAGATATTGCAAACGTCATTTCTTGGATTGCTAGCCAACCTGAGCATGTCAATATCAACTCAATTGAAATTATGCCAGTAGCACAGTCTTTCTCTGCTTTACAGGTAAGTAGAAAAACTGAAAATTAAAATATAAAAAAACCGCTAACTCAACGAACATAGCTTGAGTTAGCGGTTTTAATTACTGAAAAGTTTACAACTTATTGCTGTTCAGCTTTTTGACGCAAACGAATATGCAACTCGCGTAATTGCTTTTCATCAACTTCAGAAGGTGCTTGTGTTAATAGACACTGAGCTCGCTGAGTTTTAGGGAAGGCAATCACATCACGTATTGAAGGAGCACCCGCCATAATGGTTACTAAGCGGTCCAAGCCAAAAGCTAAACCACCATGTGGAGGCGCACCATAACGTAAGGCATCTACCAAGAAGCCAAACTTTGCCTGAATCTCTTCATCACTCAGTTTAAGTGCCTTAAAGACCTTCTTCTGAACTTCAGAACGATGAATACGTACTGAACCACCACCAATCTCCCAACCATTTAACACCAAGTCATAGGCCTTAGCGAGTGCTTTAGAAGGATCGGATTCCAAAAAGTCTTCATGACCGTCTTTAGGACTCGTAAAGGGGTGATGCGCAGCGACATAGCGTTGGTCTTCTTCGTCATATTCAAACATTGGGAAATCAACAACCCACAATGGCTGCCAACCCTCCTCAAATAGACCATTTTCCTTAGCAAAGTCACTATGACCTAATTTAACGCGTAACGCTCCAATTGCATCATTAACAACTTTAGCTTTATCAGCACCAAAGAATAAGATATCCCCGTCTTGAGCACCGGTTCGCTTTAGAATTTCCTCAAGTGCTGCATCATGGATATTTTTAACAATCGGAGACTGTAAGCCGTCACGACCATTAGCCACTTCATTAACCTTAATCCAAGCAAGACCCTTGGCACCATAAATGCCTACATACTGAGTGTACTCATCGATTTCCTTACGAGATAATGTGGCACCACCCGGTACTCTTAAGGCTACTACACGCCCATTATCCATATTAGCTGGACCACTGAAGACCTTGAAGTCAACATCCTTCATCACGTCAGTCAGCTCAGTGAACTCAAGCTTAACACGCAAATCAGGCTTATCAGAACCAAAACGCTGCATCGCCTCAGCCCATGGCATGGTCGGGAATTGTGCGACCAAATCAACACTTAATACGTCTTTAAAGATGTGACGTAGCATCGCTTCAAAAATTTCGCGAATTTCTTCTTCATTTAAAAAGGAAACTTCACAGTCAATCTGGGTAAACTCAGGCTGACGGTCAGCACGTAAGTCCTCATCACGGAAGCACTTCGTTATTTGATAATAACGATCATAGCCTGACACCATCAGGAGCTGTTTAAATAACTGTGGAGACTGAGGAAGCGCAAAAAACTCACCAGGATTTACTCGCGAAGGCACTAAGTAGTCGCGGGCTCCTTCAGGTGTACTCTTGGTCAACATAGGCGTTTCAATATCAATAAAGCCCAAAGAGTCAAGGAACTTACGCGATTCCATGGCAACACGGTAACGCAACATTAAATTTTTCTGCATCACATCACGACGCAGATCAATCACGCGATGAGTCAAACGAATAGTTTCTGATAAATTCTCATCATCGAGCTGAAACGGCGGAGTCACAGATGGATTAAGAATTTCTATCTCATCACAAACAATCTCGATCTCGCCCGACTTGAGATCCGAGTTTACTGTACCCTCAGGACGGTGACGCACAACACCCGTCACTCTCAGACAAAACTCATTACGAATGCCTTCAGCAATCTTAAAAGTAGATTCATTATCTGGGTTACAAACAACCTGCGCCAAACCCTCACGGTCACGTAAATCAATAAAAATCACGCCACCGTGGTCACGACGACGATGTACCCAACCGAATAAAGTAACGGTCTGATCAAGATGGTCTAAACAAACCTGACCTGTATAGCAGGTGCGCTTCATAAATACTCCAAATCCGCTTAATAGCGTTTTTATTAGTTTAAATACTAAATCTTAAGATGATTAAATTAGTCAATAACTTATTAGCTCTCAGCAGAACCACTTCCAGTTGAAGGCTTACCATTATCTCGGAAATCAGTTACATACCAACCGGTCCCCTTTAGCTCAAAACCTGCCGCAGTCACCTGCTTGACCATCGTGTCTTGTTCACACGATTCACAATGCGTTAAGGGAGGATCAGACATTTTTTGCAAAAGCTCTTTTTCTAAACCACAACTTTCACAACGATATACATAAATAGGCACAATCAAACTCTCTAACAGTAATTGCCAAAAAAGAAGGGAAAGGGCTATATTTTAGCCCTTTTTCTATCTATACGCAGCTCTTTACAGGGCTAGATTTATAATAAGACAAACATAGCAGCAGCCACTAAAGTTGGACCTAAAGCAGCTAACAATAGATATTGAGCAGCAATTGACTGATTTGGGAAAGACCTGCGCAACAACGCAAAACCCGCAGGGTTAGGAGCATTAGCAATTACCGTCAAGCCACCACCAGTAACCGCACCAGCAACCAACATATAACGCCACTCTGGTGTCGTTCCTTCGACTAGCGAGCCCAAATAGGTTAAAGCCGCATTATCAGTAATCGCTGTCAATGCAGTAGAACCTATAAATAATACCAAAGGCTCCAAGCCAGCTAATAAGCTCTGCAACCACCATTGCTGCATACCACCCAAAATCAACAAGCCTGCTAAGAAGAAGCCAACCATCAAGCCCTCTTTAATCAATAAAGGGTTTTGATAGCGATTATAGGCAGTACAATACCCAATAAACAACATCAGCATCCCCATGAAAATATGCGGATGATGTGCAAAATATACCACTCCAAATAAAAACAGGCAATGCACTAAAATCACACTATTTGGCACCTTATCCGCACGCTCGGCAACACCACCTCGCTCAATACGAGTTTCTTTATGGATAGGAACTCTGGCCGTACGTATAATCTCGCGTCGACAAACAAAGGTTACGATAGTAGCATTTACTATAACTGCAATAGCAGCTTTCCAGCCAAAGGTAGTCAACATAAAGTAACTATCCCAAGCAAAGGTATTTGCCACGATCAATACTGGAGGGGCCGCAAAAGCAGTCAAGACACCGCCAATCGAAATATTTACAAACAAAACACCTAAAGCTAGATACTTATACTTAACACTTTGAGCGCGGCTAAAATAGCCTTCTTTTAGCATTAATGCTGCTAACGTCATCGCTGCAGGCTCCGTAATGAGGGAACCAACCAATGGTACTAAACTCAGCGTAATAAAAAACTGTGCCACCTCAGTTTGTAATGGCAATACTCTAGCTAAGTAGTTAACGATACGCTGTACTAAATCTAGAATAGGACGACTTGCAGCAATCACCATAATAGCAAATACGAATAAAGGCTCAGTAAAATTACGAGCATTCATATACTCTACTGCTGCGCTAACTCCACCTGTTGCGGCCATAAATACTAAAAATATAGTGGCCCATAATCCAAAAACACCTTCAACTTCAGATAACAAATGCCAAAGTCCCTGATGAGGCCCCGGTCTATCAGCAATTTTTGCAAAAATAGGTACTGAGAATGTGTGAACAATAGCAAGACCAAATAATATGGTCGCTAGTAATTCGGTTGATGTTGGCATGTGTTAGCCTCCAGATTTAAAACACTGTTGAATTGATCAAACTATAATAATTATAAACTTTAATTTAACCGATCGATTTTAAACCAAAAAACGAAAAGGCGCTGTCATGCCAACTGCTATTAACTTTTTACTAGCCTTAAAAATTTGATAAGTAACAAACAAAGTTAAAAAATTCTTGATGGTTGAACATCAGCATTTTTTATTAAATATGCTAACTCACTAGAAATCTCATAGCCTATGATGGCTTTTCCATTAAAACAATAAGCACAAACTCGTTCACCATAACTTGTTTCCTTGGTATCAGTTGTTGAGTTCAAACTATAGCCATCGAATATAAATAATGGGATCACCTCTTCTAAACTCTCTAAATACAAAGCATCGCCGTTACGCTCTCGACGCCCCTTTGGGATGACAGGGAACCCAAATTCTCCGCTGCGTCTAAAAAACTTTTTGAAAGGATAAAATCTGTCCCCTGAGTGATGGAGTAAAACAAATCTTTTATCAATATGGTCTTTTCTTCTCATTGTTCACACCTAAACGGTTTGTAAAATAATCACATAATGAATCACAATTAAGAGCCGTAACTATTGTTATTACTAATACCCTTAAATATAAATAAGAATCATTCCGATATTATTTTCAATGATAAGTAAAAATATATCAACTATACTTAAGTACTATGTAGTTTTGGGTATTGCTAGAATAGTTATGAGGAAGCAAAATGATAACGAAGAACAAAAATTGGAGACAATATGAGTAAAAAAGCAATTTTCATTGGTGCTTTTGGCCAAATTATTTTAAAAGAAGAGTTACTAAAACACTTAAAAGCACGACCAGGGGAAGAAATTCACTATAAGCTTCTCCCTGGTAATAAATTACTTCTACAAAGTTTCATGAGCGATGAGACTGAAACACAGTCTGAAAGTTATCAATATAACAAGAATTATGAACTTGCCGATCTAAAAGCAGCAGATCTACTTCTCTCTCAAAGTTTATACCCTCTTGATAAAAACTCATTACATTAATGTCGAAGCTGTTTTAGACGGTCACTAAGAAGCTCTGCACTTATTTCGCCTACATGCATAGCCTGGAGCTCACCCATATCAAAAAATAGTGTCACAGGAGTCCCTTGCGTATTGTAATAGCGAGGGACCTCGTATGTAGGATCGAATAAAACAGCATCATATATATGAAGTGACTCCTCTTTCAGGTAATTTCTAACTAAGGACTCACTTTCTCCCTGATTAATAAAATAAAACTGTATATCAGGGTCATTTTCAAGTGCGGCTTGAAGCACTGGCATCTCCCGTCGACAAGGGCCACACCAAGTTGCCCATAAATTAATCACTAACGGACCATCTCCATGGTCTGCCAAATTAACCATCTCATGTTTTGTCGACATCAAAGAAAGATCAGCTAAATCATAAGATGCTATTTTAGGAGTTATAAGAAATGCCAAGCAAGCTACCCCTACTGTAATCAGCAATACTATAAAGCCGATTAAACGATAACGCCAAGTAGGTAGAAACAATAAAGTAACCACCGCCCCTATCATAGCCCAAAGTATTTCAAAGCCTCCCTGCCATATATAGAGAGCACGAACTGGTTCATATTGATAAGTTTCCCAATGACGTATAACAAAGGCAAGACGAGCAACTACAAAAGCCACGACGATGGCTAGTCCTGACCAAGTATCAAAACGAGGATTGATTGTTTTTTTAAGAATAGCTCCGCTAATCATTAGAGCAATAATCCCCATTAAACTCGCAAACACCATAGGGGGTAAAAGAAAGGGACCAATAACCATATTTTTATAATTAAAAGAAGTTTTGAGTACTGAATTAATTTACTTGATGAAAATGCAAGCTTACTTAGCTTAGCACAAATAAATATGACAGCTGTCAAGGACACAGAATCTACTCGCAGCGTTGTATAGGTATTTGATATAGGGGTATTTTTAGGCAATAAAAAACCCCTGTAAGCGATAGCTTACAGGGGTTTTATGTAATTTGCCTGACGATGACCTACTTTCACAGGAGCTAGTCCAACTATCATCGGCGCTAAGGTGTTTCACTGTCCTGTTCGGGAT
>JAAYRZ010000227.1 GCA_012518515.1 Alcaligenaceae bacterium | reverse complement strand
AATCTGGCGGAAGCTGTGAGATTCGAACTCACGGAGGGCTATTAACCCTCGCCGGTTTTCAAGACCGGTGCATTCAACCGCTCTGCCAAGCTTCCAGTCCTGGTGCACTCGGCCGGAATCGAACCGGCACGGACGCATTGTCCGAGAGATTTTAAATCTCTTGTGTCTACCTATTTCACCACGAGTGCTACTTCACTTAACTTATTAGGTTAAGTTCATAACTATAGCAATCAAAACCGCTCTTGTCCAGAACATTTAACTATAACCTAATAACTGTTGCAAAAATGTGACTTATTTGTTTTAAATTTGCTACAAAGCAACTTATTTTGACAAAAAACGCATTGCCTCATCAATATCGGACATTTTTAAACCATACATACGACCATCGATTAACTCATGGAGCATCTTAGTCGAATGATGATACTGCCAGTGCCTTTGTGGTTCAGGATTTAACCAGACAGACTTCGGCCAGTGCTCAACCGCACGCTTAACCCACACTCCACCTGCTTCCTTGTTGTAATGCTCCACCGAACCACCCGGATGCATAATCTCATAAGGGCTCATGGCCGCATCACCGACAAAGATCAAACGCCAGTCATCGTTATAGCTACGCAATAAATCCCAAGTACTTTTATAGACCCGACGACCTGCCTCATAACGCCAAACTCGCTCATATAGACAATTATGAAAATAATAGGCCTCAAAATGCTTAAACTCACTACGCGCCGCTGAGAACAGCTCCTCTACAATCGCAATATGGTCATCCATGCTACCGCCTGAGTCTAGCAACATCAACACCTTGATCGTATTGTGTCGCTCCGGCATCATCTGCAATTTTAAATAGCCGGCATTTTTTGAGGTCTCACGAATCGTACCCTCTAAATCAAGCTCCTCAGCTGCACCCTCTCGAGCAAAACGTCGTAACCTTCTCAAGGCCATTTTAAAGTTACGAATACCCAATTCTTGGCTGCTATCATACTCACGGAAGTTACGCTCCTCCCAAACCTTAACAGCAGTACGATGCCCCGCAGAAGGCCCACCAACACGAATTCCCTCGGGATGATAGCCACTATGACCAAAAGGTGAGGTTCCGCCCGTACCAATCCATTTGCTACCACCGGCATGGCGCCCTTTTTGCTCTGCCAGCCTTTCCTTGAATAGCTCCATGAGCTTATCCCAACCATGCTTTTCAATCGAGGCCTTTTGCTCTTCAGTCAGATGCTTTTTAAAATCCGCTAACAACCAATGCTCGGGTATGTCTTTGTACTGCTCAATAATCGGTTGTGCTTTATTTACAAAAGCTGCAAATGCCTGATCATAGCGATCAAAATGACTTTCATCCTTTACCATGGTCATACGTGCTGTCCGATAAAAATCATCCAAGGTAGGCACCATAATCGGGCGGCGCAACACCTCAATCAAGGTAAGTAACTCATTAATTGATACGGGTATACCGTGCTGCCTTAAGAGGTAAAAGAAGCTGATCAGCATCCTAGCGTCTTCCTATTCCACCCACCATGGCAGCCAATCGCTCAACTAACGCCATATCTTGCTCATTTTTAATAAGCGCGCCAGCTAGCAACAGGTCTCCTTTATCCAGACTCTGGTAAGTGATATTAGAGGCACTTAACAAGGCTAACCAATCAAGGAACTCAGAAGTTGACGGTTTTTTCTTAAGGCCCGGTATATCACGTAACTCAAAGAAACGATTCATGGCACTAGCTACTAATTCCTTGTCGATATCGGGATAATGTACTGCCACAATTTGCTTTAAGGTATCGGTATCAGGAAACTCGATATAGTGGAAGAAACAGCGGCGCAAAAAAGCATCCGGTAGGTCTTTTTCATTATTAGAGGTAATAATAACGAGCGGACGGTGCTTTGCCTCAATCGTTTGTGCCGTTTCATAAACATGAAACTCCATCTGATCTAGTTCCCGTAGTAAATCATTAGGGAATTCGATATCGGCCTTGTCAATTTCATCAATCAGCACCACGGTTGGCATTTCTGACTCAAAAGCCTGCCACAACACCCCAGGTCTAATATAGTTGGCAATATCTCGAACCCGTTCATCACCTAATTGTGAGTCCCGCAAACGCGAAACCGCATCATACTCATAAAGTCCCTGCTGAGCCTTAGTGGTTGATTTAATGTGCCACTCTAGCAACGGACGCTCTAAATACTTTGCGACCTCTTCGGCCAACATAGTTTTACCTGTGCCTGGCTCCCCTTTAATCAAAAGAGGGCGCTGCAAACTTAGGGCAGCATTAACCGCCAAGCGCAAATCATCGGTCGCTACGTAATTAGCGGTACTTTGAAACGACTGCTTTAAGTTCATACTTAGTTCCTGTCTTTCTCTAATTAATGCGTATTAATACGTTGCTGCAGCAGCTCAATATAAAGCTGATGATCTAAAGGACCACGATTACGCTGAGCTTGCCAGATCACCTGGCCTAAGCATTCCATAATTTCGTGATGCGCTTCATGCTCATCTAACTTAGCGCTAAGGCGCTCAAAGACCGAGCGAATCCCCGGTGGACTATCAATGGAAACTTGCTCTTCGATGGCAATATGCATGGAAAGATGTAAAAAGGGGTTGGTCTGACCCTCCGCAACGGTATAGTCCTTGCTCCGAGCCTCCGGATTTTCCAGAATGTCATGGTATTCCGGATGCTGCAAGATCCAGCCAACCGCTATTTTTTCCATGCCACTAAGGGTCGATTTTTGTTGATATTTATGCCAAGTCTGGATGAAAAAATCCCTGACTTGTTCACGTGTTGGATTGAAAATAGCCATATAAATAATTTATTACAGATCGCCAAAATTAGCAGTAATTTAAATAATAATAGGGTACACTAACCAAGTCTTATATAAGACTAGATATTATGAAGTATATAACAGTCAATTCAACCTAAACAGAGCGACGATACTTAAACTTAATCTCTCTTAAGTTGGCTGTTGTTTTGTCTTTTATATTAACGATTATTTAACTAGTCTGTTCATTGCAAACCAGTTATGGAGAAAAGCATGTCTTACCAACACATCAAAGTGCCGGCAAACGGCGAAAAAATAACTGTCAATGCTGATCATACATTAAACGTACCTAACAACCCTGTCATTCCTTACATCGAAGGTGATGGTATTGGCGTTGATGTTAGCCCTGTTATGATCAAAGTTATTGACGCCGCTGTTGAAAAGTCATACGGTGGCGAGCGTAAAATTCATTGGATGGAAGTTTACGCAGGTGAAAAATCTACTCAGGTTTACGGTCCTGACGTTTGGTTACCTGAAGAAACCCTTGATGCAGTTAGAGACTACGTTGTTTCTATCAAAGGCCCTCTAACTACACCAGTTGGTGGCGGCATCCGCTCACTTAACGTTGCCCTACGTCAGCAACTTGACCTATACGTTTGTTTGCGTCCAATTCAGTACTTTGAAGGTGTTCCTTCTCCTGTAAAAGAGCCGGAAAAAACCAATATGGTTATCTTCCGCGAAAACTCTGAAGACATCTACGCAGGTATTGAGTTTGAAGCTGAGTCTGATAACGCTAAGAAGTTAATTAACTTCCTCCAAGACGAATTAGGCGTTAAGCAAATTCGCTTCCCTGAAACTTCAGGTATCGGTATTAAGCCAGTATCTAAAGACGGTACTAAGCGCTTAGTTCGCCAAGCAATCCAGTACGCTATTGATAACGATAAAGACAGCGTTACTCTAGTCCATAAAGGTAACATCATGAAGTTCACCGAGGGTGGCTTCCGTGACTGGGGTTATGAGTTAGCTCGTGAAGAGTTTGGCGCTGAGCTTATTGATGGTGGCCCATGGTGCTCATTCAAAAACCCGAAGACAGGTACAGAGATCACTATTAAGGACAATATTGCTGATGCTTTCTTACAGCAAATCCTATTACGTCCCGAAGAGTACTCAGTTATCGCTACACTAAACCTTAACGGTGACTATGTTTCTGACGCTTTAGCGGCTCAGGTTGGTGGTATCGGTATTGCTCCTGGCGCTAACCTTTCTGATACAGTAGCTATGTTCGAAGCAACTCACGGTACTGCTCCTAAGTATGCTGGTAAAGACATGGTTAACCCAGGCTCAGTCATCCTTTCTGCTGAGATGATGCTACGCCACATGGGCTGGACAGAAGCTGCTGACTTAGTTATTAAGTCCATGGGTGATGCCATTAAGTCTAAGCGCGTTACTTATGACTTCGCTCGTGCACTAGATGGCTCTACCCAGGTTAGCTGCTCCGAGTTCGGTAATGTCATGATCGAGCACATGTAGTATGTAAAATCATCTTATCTACTATGTAGATTTTGATTTTCATATCATAAGCCGGGTTCAATGCTTTTGCATTAACCCGGTTTTTTATGTCCATCAGCAGTAGAGATTTAACCTAATTGGTAATACCCACTTTTTAGCATACTATAGAGTGTTATGACGATAGCGTGCTTACGCTCTAATCTTATTTTTAACTTAGTGCCTTATGACCATCAATTCTTTACCCGATCACTGCAGAGCCGATCCCGAGTTTTTAAATGCAGCTCATGATATCGCCGAAACCATCTTGCGCGGTTTTAATAAGCACTACCGCATCTTCAGATCCTTCTCAGCACGAGCCAAGGAAGCTTTTGAACATAGCGACTGGTCGAAAATACAGCGTTTAGTCGCTGATCGGATTCAAGTTTATGACCAGCGTGTCGTGGAGACAATAGACGAGCTAAGAGAGGACTACGCAGAGATTATCCTGCATGAGGACACTTGGCGTTTTACTAAAACAGCCTATATTGCTTTATTGGTAGATCACCACCAACCTGAGCTTGCTGAAACCTTTTTTAACTCAGTTTCAACCAAACTTTTAGATAAGGCTTACTATCGTAATCAATTTATTTTTGTAAAACCGGCCGCTGCAACAGAATACATCGACTCTGATCGAGGTACCTTCAAGTCTTTTTACCCACAGGATAACGACTTACGCCCTTGTTTTTCTAAGGTGCTAGACTTCTTTGAGTGGAACACACCCTTTGCTGACAAAGAACGAGATATAGATAATATCCATCAAGTCTTATTAGAGCACTTAGGCGATAGTTATATCCTTAATGAGTTAAATCTACACATACAGGTACTGCAATCACCTTTTTACCGCAATAAATGCAGCTACATCATGGGTCAAGTGATTAATGGCCATGCCCGTCACCCCTTTGCCATTGCCATCATGCACGACGCCGAAGGCAAACTCCATGTGGATGCCGCACTATTTAATCCTCAACATATTTCTGTGCTTTTCTCTTTTGCTCGGGCCTATTTTTTAGTATCTATGGACGTGCCTTCAGGCTATGTCAATTTTTTACTGCAACTGATGCCTATGCGTAATAAAGCAGATATGTACGCCATGCTCGGGCTTCACAAGCAAAGTAAAAATATCTTCTGGCGTGATTTTTTACAACACTTACACTACTCTGAAGATCAATTTATTTTAGCGCCAGGCATTAAGGGGCTGGTAATGACTGTTTTTACCCTCCCCTCCTTTCCTTTTGTCTTTAAAGTAATTAAAGACAAATTTGGCCCCAACAAAAACTTCGACCAAGACTACGTACGTGGCAAATATCTGCTAGTCAAAAAGCATGACCGAGTAGGTCGAATGGCCGATACCTTGGAATACTCCAATGTAGCTATTCCGCGACACCGTTGTAGTGAAGAAATGATAGAGGAGCTACGTCAATTAGCGCCCTCCCAACTGGAAGAAACAGATGACTACATCGTTATCAAACACTGCTATGTCGAACGACGTCTGAAGCCGCTCAATCTCTACTTACTCGATGCAACTGATACTGAAAAAGAGCGCGTTATCATTGACTATGGTAATGCCCTTAAAGAATTAGCCTCAGCTAATATCTTCCCTGGTGATATGTTGTTTAAAAACTTCGGATTAACACGCTTTGGTCGGGTCATTTTCTATGACTACGACGAAATCGAATACATGACCGACTGTCAGTTTAGAGAGATTCCACCTGCCCCCTACCCTGAGTTGGAAATGTCTGGTGAGGTTTGGTATCCCGTAAATAAAAATGATGTATTCCCAGAGGAGTTCGGTACATTCTTGCTTGGCGATCAAATCGTAAGAAAAACCTTTATGGCACACCATCAAGATCTTCTCACCGCTGAGTTCTGGCGCGGCAAAAAAGAGCGAATTCAGGCGGGTCAAATGGATGACTTTTACCCCTACCCAGAAAATGTCCGTTTTAGTAATGGTGACGATGGCAAAACCAAACACCATGGAGAATTAGAAGACTAAACTCTCTGAACATGCTACTTTATTACATTAAATAAATGTCATAAAGCTGTCATTACACAATGCTACTATTTTCTCAGCTAACAGGGATTAGTGTAATTTACAGGAGTCTTCAATGAAGCCAAGCACACTGGAGTTACTAGGTACTACGGATACAAGATTATTTTTCTGGTTATCAGCGCATAATCAGAAAAAAACCATTGCCATCTTGAGTCAAATTCTCTCCACGATGGGCAATGGTCCGCTCTATGCGATCATTGGCATAGCCATGTGGCTCTGGGGCGGTCCAGAAGGCGAAGCATTATTTTATGCCGGTGTGATTGCTTATTGTTTTGAGCTACCGATTTATTACATTCTAAAAAACAGCATCAAACGTGATCGTCCCTGCTATAAAATTGTCGATGTGGTGAGTCTTATCACACCCTCTGACAAGTTTAGCTTCCCTTCCGGCCATACAGCAGCAGCCTTCGTATTTGCAAGCGTTGTAGTTGCCTTTTTTCCAGCATTAGCCATTCCTGCTTATTTCTTTGCCACACTGGTTGGCCTGTCCAGAGTCATCCTAGGTGTCCACTATCCCGGTGATATCCTTGCCGGCATGATCTTAGGTTTAGCCTGTTCCTGGGCTGCGCTAGGAATTGTTGTAGGCTAATTATTCATTAAGATCCGAGTGATATAAGTGCGAATTCTTTATGGTGTTCAAGGCACGGGTAACGGTCACATCACCCGTGCGCGTGTTATGTTACCTGCATTAAAAGCAGCAGGCTGTGACGTTGATTTTGTCTTTAGTGGTCGTCGCAAGGACGCCTATTTTGATATGGAGATGTTCGGTGAGTATAAAGCATTTACCGGCTTTTCTTTCCATAGCTACCAAGGCTCGGTCGACTGGTTTAAAACCGTAGTACAAGCTGAGCCCTTTCGCTTTTTAAGTGATTTGAAAAGTCTTCGTGTCAAAGACTATGACCTAGTACTAACCGACTTTGAACCTCTCAGCGCATGGGCAGCAAAGCTGCAAGGCGTGCCATCAGTTGGTCTAGCACACCAGTATGCTCTCTGCTACCCGATCCCTGGCACCGAAGACGCCCCACTGCTACCACAGATCCTAAAAAGCTTTGCACCTGCCAGACACTACCTTGGGGTTCACTGGGCCCCCTATGATGCACCTATTATTCCACCGCTCATCTCGATGGATCATCAACAAGAAACTCAGGAAGATGATTTTATTCTAGTTTATCTACCTTTTGAGGAGACTGCCGATGTCGTACCTTGGCTACAACAAATTCCTCAACAACGTTTTATCCTTTACCGCAAGGGTGAGGGTACTATACAAGATAGAAATGTTGAGCTTAAACCACTCAGCCGCGAGAACTTCCCTAAGGATTTAAGCGCATGCTCAGGCGTAATTTGCAATACTGGTTTTGGCCTATGCAGCGAAGCCATGGTTCTAGGAAAAAAAATATACACTAAAGCCCTCGCCAAGCAAGTAGAGCAATTTTCAAATGGAAAAATTTTGGAAGACTTAAAACGGGCAGTCGTATTTACTGAGTTTGAAATAGAACCGCTTTTAAAATGGCTTGAACTACCAAACCCAGAACGCGCGATATTTCCGCCCGTAGCAGATGAAGTAGCCGCTTGGCTTTGCCGACAAAAGTACAACGATACGCAATCGCTGGTAAGTAGCTTGTGGGCTAAATCTAAAAACATTCAGGCCTAATTGGCATAATACTTTATTTTAGGCAACAAAAAAGCCGTGAATCAAAAAATGATTTACGGCTAATTGCTTTCATCATACTCTATAAGAGTTGATGGTCGGGACAGTAGGATTCGAACCTACGACCCTCTGGTCCCAAACCAGATGCGCTACCGGACTGCGCTATGCCCCGACTTGTTAAGCTATTAATTATACAGACTATAGAGATTAATGCAAGCAGATTACTAGTAAAATACCAATCTGTTAGTTAAATCCCACACTTTGTATCATAAATGTGGGATTTTAATCACACTAACAACTATTTATCTAACAAACTAATTACTCTTCACTGCTATCCGCAGCTGGACTTAATAAGTTTTCTTCGTTTTCAATACCACCTAAAGCCTTAACGGATAAACGAATACGACCACGGTCATCTGCTTCAATTACTTTAACGCGTAATTTCTGACCAGCAGACAAGACGTCGTTAATATCATTAATACGGTAGTTAGCAATCTCAGAGATATGCAATAAACCGTCTTTGCCAGGTAGAATCTGTACGATTGCACCAAAGTCTAGCATGCGCTGAATAGTACCTTCGTACACCTGATTGACTTCAACTTCAGCAGTGATCTCAAGAATACGACGCTCAGCTTCTTTGGCTTTATCCAAGTCTGCGCTAGAGATAGTAACTAGGCCCTCATCGCTAATATCGATTTGGCTACCAGTTTCCTCGGTCAAGGCACGAATAGTAGCACCACCCTTACCAATCACATCACGGATTTTTTCAGGATTGATTTTGACTGTTAGCATACGAGGAGCAAAGCTTGAAAGCTCATCACGAGAGCCTGTAATTGCTTCTTCCATTTTACCAAGAATATGCAAACGACCCTCTTTAGCTTGCGCTAGAGCAACTTGCATAATTTCTTTGGTAATACCCTGAATCTTGATGTCCATCTGTAAAGCAGTAATACCGTCTTTAGTACCCGCTACTTTAAAGTCCATATCGCCCAAGTGGTCCTCGTCACCAAGAATGTCAGTTAAGACGGCAAACTTATTACCTTCCTTAATAAGACCCATGGCAACACCTGCTACGTGATCCTTAACCGGCACACCAGCATCCATCAGAGCCAAGCTACCACCACACACCGTAGCCATTGAAGAAGAACCGTTAGATTCGGTCACCTCAGAGACTAAACGAAGGGTATATTGGAACTCATCATGATTAGGCAAAGTAGCCACTAATGCACGCTTAGCCAAACGACCATGACCGATCTCACGACGCTTAGTAGAACCCATACGACCTGTTTCACCGGTTGAGAATGGAGGGAAGTTGTAATGCAATAAGAAGTGTTCGCGCGAATCACCCATCACTGAGTCAATAATTTGTTCATCGTGCTTAGTACCTAAAGTCGCCACTACAATTGCCTGAGTCTCACCACGAGTAAACAACACGCTACCGTGAGTACGCGGTAAAACACCTAAACGAATTGAGATAGGACGAACGGTGCGTGTGTCACGACCGTCAATGCGTGGCTCACCACTTAGAATCTGACTACGAACAATTTCAGACTCTAAGGAGAATAGAATATCTTCAACTCCAACTGAGTCAATCGCCTCTTCTTTTTCTGCCGCAGCTTCGGCCAGCTTTTGCTGAACATCTGCATACACTTGCTTGATTTTAGCAGTACGTGCTTGCTTTTCACGAATAGCATAGGCAGCCTGCAAACCTT
>JAAYRZ010000042.1 GCA_012518515.1 Alcaligenaceae bacterium | reverse complement strand
TTTTATGTACGTTTGTATTTGTAATGCGATTACCGATCGCCAGATTCAAGATAGTATTTCTGCAGGAACTGTTAGTTCGTTTAGCGATTTACAGGCAGAACTTGGTGTTGCTACTTGCTGTGGTTGCTGTGCCGATGTGGCTAGTGCTTATCTTAAAAACCCTAAGGGGCGCTCCGTAGAAGTCACTGATTTAACTAAGACAGTAGCCGCTTAGATTAAGTTAAGAAGTAGGAAATTAAAAATAGCCGAGATATAATTATCTCGGCTATTTTTTTAACTAAAGTAAAGACTTATTCGGGAGTAGTTTCGATTACAGTCTGTAAGTAGTGCTCCGCACCGAGGTCTTCAATCAATTCTAATTGAAGGTCTAGCCAATCCCAGTGATCCTCATTGTGTCCTTTTAGTTTTTCTAAAAGTGCACGAGTTACGTAGTCTTGTTTATCCTCGGCTAATTTAATGGCTTCCATCAATACTTCATCTTTAAGCTCTTCGATTTTAATGTCGCAGCCGATAGTCTCTAGAACGCCTTCACCAATATAAAGTTTGCCAAGATCCTGTAGGTTTGGCAGCCCTTCTAATAGTAGGATACGCTCAATGATGTCATCAGCAAACTTCATATCTGCAATAGATTCTTTGTAGATATATTTGCCCAAAGCGTTAAAGCCCCAGTTTTTATGCATGCGAGCATGTAAAAAATACTGGTTAATTGAAGTCAAATAGACGCGTAGCGTTTTATTTAAAGCCTGTAATACCTGTCGATCGCCTTGCATACAAGCTCCTTATTAAATTTGGCTCTGTAAGTAATTCTGCAGACCGATAGTTTCAATTAGGCGGAGTTGTTGCTCAAGCCAGTGAGCGTGATCTTCCTCGGTGTCTTTTAACTGCTCAATCATCAATTCACGAGTAACGTAGTCTTGATGTTTTTCACAAAGAGCGATACCTTTTTTCAAGTTTGCTTGTACTTCTAATTCAAGTGCCAAGTCATTTTTCAGCATATCAACAACAGTAGAACCGATATTGACTGAAGTAGGAGCTGAAACAGGGGTACCACCTAAAATTAAAATACGACGAATAAAATCATGCGCGTGACCAGTTTCATCGTCCATCTCGTGGTCGATACGCTCGAATAGTTTGCTATAACCCCACTCGGCATACATGCGAGAGTGGATGAAGTATTGGTCACGAGCAGCAAGTTCACCTGCTAATAGTGAGTTCATGAAATCAATGATTTCTGGATGACCTTTTAAACCTTGCATAATAAATTCCTTATAAAATAACTTAGTGGATGAATTATAACAGTCAGGATTTTAAAGCAGTACCCTATATAGCCAAAATTGCACCGAGAGTAAAGTCATATAGGAATCATTTTCATTAAAAAATAATAATGATTATTGATATGAATCAATAGCTTAGTGATTATGTGTGCATACTCATGAGATTTCTGCATTGCTCAGTTCTGTTTGTTTGCTGCTTAACGCCTTGTCCTCTCAACCTATCTCGTCTAGTAAGTTGAGCCTATAACTCGATCAGCCTTTATTCGTTTTTCTTGACAACAGCAACAATCATATATTAGTATTGTCTTAATTAGTTGTTTCTTATTTATTGTTTGTTAAAAGGTTCAGTATGGGTGAGTATAAAGAGTTAACCAAGTTTGTTTCAAGTAATTTACGTGATTTAAAGCAGGGTAACCCAGAGTTAATGAAGGGATTTGGCGCCTTATCGGCTGCCGCATCTAAAGGTGGCGTACTAGATGAGAAGACTAAGGAATTGTTAGCCTTAGGTATTGCAATTGCTGTGCGTTGCGATGATTGTATTGCTTTCCATACCCAGGCGTGTATTCGTCTGGGTATGACTAAGGAGGAGTTGGAGGAGCTCATTGGGGTAGCAGTGATGATGGGTGGCGGTCCATCTTTAATGTATGGTAGTCATGCAATTGCTGCTTTCAAAGAGTTCTCAGAGGAATAGCCTAGGACCAAACTTATATAATCTCCCTTGATGTTGTAAGTTGAAATAGCACCTTTGATGTTTGAAGGTGCTATTTCTTTTGGATTAATAAAAAGCATTCAGATAGTCAAATACACTACTCATAAGTTAAACGTTCTAAGTCAATCTATCTGTTTAACGTTAGAATAATCGTTATTATTAATAGCTGATATAGTCACTTCATGAACAACAAATAGAGGGAACCATGCCGCAC
The DNA here is from genome assembly GCA_012518515.1 of Alcaligenaceae bacterium. Classification (GTDB taxonomy): domain Bacteria; phylum Pseudomonadota; class Gammaproteobacteria; order Burkholderiales; family Burkholderiaceae_B; genus Oligella. The sequence goes on along the minus strand of JAAYRZ010000042.1, from coordinate 12,088 downwards.
TTAACGATTGAGTATTCTAAAAACCTAGAACAGAAGTTGGATGTACAGGCGCTTTGTGATGCGTTGTTAGAAGAAAGTCTGAAGCAGTTAGATGATAAGGGAAGTCGTATCTTTCCAGTGGGTGGGACGCGTGTGTTTGCTTATCCTGCCGCTTACTATGCTATTGCCGATGGACAAGATACACACGGTTTTATTTATGTTAAAGCTAGAGTCACTGCAGGACGGCCGCCGCAGCTAGTCAAGCAAATCGGTGATAATTTGCTAACTGTGCTGAGGCAGTTTATCAGTCCTTTATATGAGAGTGAAACGATTGGCTATACCTTGCAGCTTGATGAGGGAGCTGAGGTCTACGATGCTAAAGAAGGAAATCTACGTAGTTTGTTTAGCTAACTCCATGGTGCATTGACTGGCTCCCAGCTATCCCTATTAGTTAACGTGTACGAAACTTGATTAAGCGCATGGCGTTAAGGATGACGGCCAACACACTACCTTCATGTACAAACATGCCGGAAGCTAAGTTAATAAATCCTATCATTACGCCGGCTAGTAAAAAGACTACTACTGCAAGTGCAATAAAGATATTTTGCTTCATATTAGCCATGGTAGATTTGGCTAGTGAGTAAGCATGAGCATATTGGTCTAGGCGGTCTGCCATGAGTACGACATCTGCTGTTTCCATTGATACATCCGTACCGCTAATGCCCATGGCGACACCAACGTCTGCAGTGGCAATGGCTGGGGCGTCGTTGACACCGTCACCGGTCATGCCAATGATGGCACCTTGAGCCTTGAGTCGCTTCACATGAGTCACCTTATCTTCGGGTAGTAACTCCGCATGGAATTCATCCAGACCGAGTTCATTAGCGACGGCTTCAGCGGTATGGCGGTTATCGCCGGTGAGCATAATAATGCGCTCGATCCCTTGTTCGCGTAGTTTTGCAAGCGCTTGCTTTGCTTCATCGCGAATTTGATCTGCAATTGATACGATCGCTGCTATTTCATCATTCACTGTGACAAAGATGGCGGTATTACCAGCACGTTCGCGCTGTACTGCATAGTCTTCAATTTCGTCAGGAATAATCATCCCACCATCTTGTAGCAGGGCACGATTACCTAAAATCAGCTTATGTCCCTCAATCGTAGCGGTGACACCTTTACCCTTGATCGCTTCACCAGCTTCGAGTTGATACTGATTCAGATTAATGTCTTGATTTTTGACATAGTTAACAATCGTTTTACCTAAATGGTGCTCCGAAATCATTTCAGCTCTGCCGATTAAACCGTAGAGTAAGTTGCGATCAAGTTCGGTAAATTGCTTAATTTCTGTTACTTCAGGTTTGCCTTTAGTGAGCGTACCGGTTTTATCAAAGACTAGAGTGTTAACTTTGCTTAGGTTTTCAATGACTTCACCGCCTTTAATTAAAACCCCATTTTTTGCACCATTACCGATACCGGCAACGTTAGAAACGGGGGCGCCGATAACTAAAGCACCGGGACAGGCAATCACTAGGAAGGTGATCGAGAGATGCAAATCTTTGGTGACAGCGTAAACCAATAGGGATAAAGCAGCCACTAGTGGCGTGTAGTATTGAGCAAAGCGGTCAAGAAAGCGTTCGGTCTTTGATTTGCTATCTTGTGCTTCTTCAACCAATTCGATAATCTTCGCAAATGTAGTGTCATCACCTACTTTTTCAGCGATGATTTCTAGGTAACCATCATCTGCGATGGTGCCACTATAGACATAGTCATCTACTTCTTTATCGACAGGTGTTGACTCACCGGTGACAGAGGCTTCATTAATACTAGCACTACCGCTGATGACAATTCCATCAACCGGTACCTTGCCACCAGGCAAGATGACGAGGCGGTCGCCTACCGAAATATCGTCAACACTCACTACTTGGCGACTACCATCGGGCATCATTAAATTAGCCTCTTGTGGGGCCATATCCGTTAGTTCACGGATTGAGGAGCGAGTTTTGTCTAGTGTTCTGGCTTCAAGATAGGAACCGAACAAGAATAAAAAGGTGACTACTGATGATTCAATGTACTCGCCGATATATAAAGCGCCAATGACGGCAATGGTAACCAGTAGTTCGATACTAAATGTTTTATAACGAAGTGCCTGAAAGGCCTTGATAGCAATTGGAGCCACCGCAATGAAGGTAGCAACGATCAGAGCGATGTCTCCATAAGGTTGCTGCTGCGTAAAGCGCAACAGCAAACCTAATACGATCAAAGCGGCGGCAATCCAGGTGATTCGTTTTTCTTGAGATAAAATCCATTTCAACATGTGAGATTCTCCGCGCATTGAGGTAAATTAATTTTAATTAGCTTTATTTATGACTTAAGACCTTAAAACCGAGGTTTTCGACTGTTTCCACCAGTAGTTCGGCGGAGCTTTGTGCACTATCAATTTGAGCTTTAACCTTGCTCGCATTAAAAAGTACACGGACTTCTTTCACGCCGTTGAGGCTAGAAAGTGCCGATTCAATTTTGCGGATACAGGATGGGCAGCTTAAGGTCTCGAGTTGTAAAGTAATTGTCTTCATGATTTCTCCTTAGTTAAGTTTTGTTGCTAATTACAGTATAGTGAGAGGTACTATATTAAAAATTGACCACCGTCAATTTTTATCGGTAGATTGAAAATATGAGCTTAAGAAAGGGTTTATCAGCTTGTACTAGGAGGGGTAAATATGAGTGTTTCAGTAAATGAAGGGATTGCGCTGTGTATCCATAAGGTCCCTATTTTTAATCATCTATCAGATGAGACCATGCATTTACTTAAGCAGTATGCTCGTCCGACTTCATTGCAAAAGGGTGAGTTACTGTATCGAAGCGGGGAGAAAAACACATCACTTTATATTGTTCATAAGGGACGGCTTAATATTTATCACTTAAGTCAAGATGGTAAGCAGCAGTTAATTCGTATCTTAAAACCTGGTGATTTTACCGGCGAGCTTACTTTGTTTAATCCAGAGGCAGTTCATGAGAATTTTGCCGAAGCCGTGATTGATTGTCAGATATGCGTCTTAGCTCATGAGGATGTGCGCCAGTTGTTGGAAAGTTATCCTGCTATTTCGATTAAGTTACTCGAAGAACTGTCACGTCGACTATCAGCAACTCAATATCAGGTATCAAATATGGCAGCGGTTTCGATTACGCAACGCATCGTGATGTACCTAGAGGGTTTGTATGAGGCGCAGAGTGAAGGCGATACACCAAAAAATAGCGTTGTTGTCTTACCCATGTCGCGTCGCGAACTTGCTTCCTATCTAGGTACATCACCTGAGTCAGTCTCTCGAAAATTTACTCAGTTAGAGCAGGCGGGACTGATAGAACAGCGTTCCCCCAGAAAAATTCATATCCCAGAGATGAAGGCTTTATTGGCCTATCTAGATGATTAGTCTCGGCTGGTGATGCTTGGTGCCGTTGCCTTTTATTGAGGTTTAAAAACGATGATGAAAAAAATAGCTCAACCATTAATAATCAGTGTGTTGTTACTTGCTATGGCTTATAGCTTCTGGTTTAGCCAACCTTGGTTGCAGCTCTGTTATGGTCTCGCCTTGTTTTTATTTGGTATGCAATGCATCAAAGAGGGATTGCAAAATAGCGTGGGCGGCACGTTGGAGCGTCTCCTATCACATAGCACCTCGACATCCTATAAGAGTTTTGGTTTTGGTATATTAGCGACTTTTTTTCTGCAATCGAGTACTTTGGTTGTGTTGCTGAGTATTGCCTTTTTAAGTACCGGCATGATTAATCTTGCGGGCGGGATTGCTGTAATTCTTGGCACTAACCTTGGAGCCACTAGTGGTATTTGGATGCTGGCCTTACTTGGTCGCACCATCAGTTTGAGTGCAGTTGCTATGCCCATGTTAGTTTTTGGGATTTTCTTGAGCTTTTTGAAAGAAAAACATTTCTTTATTGGTCGTGTATTGGTTGGTATTGCCCTGATATTTATCGGTATTGATGCGATTAAGGGCGGTTTTGATGAGGTTGATGACGAGCTTAGTTTTTTAGCCATGCAAGTGACGGGTGTTGCTGAGATTGTTGTGTTTAGCCTAGCTGGGTTATTGGTTACTATGGCTTTGCAATCTTCGCATGCTACCTTGATTTTGACTTTAGCTTTGTTGTCAGCGGGGCAAATTGATTTGACACAGGGCTTTGCTATTGCCCTTGGTTCAAACGTTGGGAGTAGCGTAACAACCGCCTTTGTTGGTGTGTTGGGTAGTGATCGTAGTGGTCAACGCTTGGCCTTAGCGCACCTGCTGTTTAATATCATAGTCGCTATTGTAGTCTTGATATTATGGGTTCCATTAAATCGTTTGGTCTTATTTATTGGCGCTGAAGCCGAACTGAATCAATTGCTACAGTTAGCTTTGTTCCACACCATGATTAACCTGATGGGGGCGGTGATTTTCTGGCCAGTTCAAGGGCGCTTTAAGGATTTTTTATATCGCATATTACCCGATAAAAAGGAAGTCAGTCTGATTGAAGATAGTGAAAAAACAGCGGGTGCTATTTATCTCAATCAGAACTTGTTACGTTCGGGGGATACGGCTTTCCGAGCCGTTTTTAAAGAGTTACAGCACTTTAGTGCTTTATCGCTAGAGGTCTTATGTCATGTGCTTTTTATTGAGCCTGAAAAACTCTACCGATCTAATCAGCCTGATGCGAAGTGTGCAATTGAGAGTGACTTACCGACACCACCCTTGGAATTAAATGCTCAGCAACTCTATGAGGCGCAGATTAAGCCGGTTTATGGTGATATTCTGGATTTTATGAGTAAGATGGAAATTGATAGTGATGAGCACCAACAGCAATTGATTGAGGCTAATATCGCTGTTTTACGTTTAGTGGAAATTATTAAAAATGCAAAGCATATACAGAAGAATATGCATACTTACCTACAATTACCAGAGTCTGCTCCACATCAGGATTATGTCAATCTAAGAGAGTACTTATTTAAAATATTATGCTTGGCCTATCAAATTATTGATAGTAATTATGGTTCAAAACGATGGAAAAGGAGCATGGCTAATCTGGAGCAGCATTTAACTGCTTTGTATAATTTTCGTGTGCGTCTGATGCAAAAGCTGCGTGATGGTGATTTAGATGGTTGGCAGGCTTCATCGCTCATGAATGACTGTAACTATGCTCGCGATATTGGTCACGGTTTAATTGAAATTTTAGCGATGCCAAGTATGGAATTACTGACTACTAAGGAAGAGATAAGTGAGGTTCTTGCAATAAGCCAAGACCAGAAGTAGGCCTTGGCGGGTAGTAGATTATTGCTTTTTTAGAGTGTAATTTAGATTACTAACGATGGCATCACCGCTTTCCATCTGTCTAGCCTCAAGGTAGTTCTCACCAACAAAGAAGAATCGCTGCTCGGCTTGATCATCAAGACGGATGAGAGAGGGGTTATCAGACTGAAATTCAAAATGACCACTATGCGTGAATTGCTTGATGCCGGGACGGTTAGTCAGATACTCTTCTTCTAAAATATAGCGTTTATCAGCTTGTAGAGTTAACTTGGTGCGGATGCCTTCGCAGTCAGCACAAGGGAAAACACCTTCATAACTACCAGCCCAGTCTAGGGAATTTTCTGCCGTATGATGATCGGCGATGAGAAGCTGTGGTTTTTCTTCATGCGCACAACCAAGCAGAATGGCGGATGTACATAAGAGAGTTAACGTGATTTTTTTCATAGCTTACCTTGTCAATATCTGGTCATTTAAAGTGAATACAATGCGATGAGGTACCTTGGGAAATTATCAGAGCAATACAACATCTACTGACTAAGTGATTGATTTAATCACCCAATACTCAAGTATTAGTATAAAGGATGGAACAGCGTTCACATTTTTAAGAGGTCAAAATGAAACGATTAACTCATTTTTTAGTCCTTGCTGTGATGTTCCTATCCAGCCAGCTTTGTACAGCAGCCGCTAGTGCAGTTGAACCAGTTCAGGGTACTGAGTTATTAACATATGAACTAACGATTTTACATATCAATGATCATCACTCGCATCTTGACGATTTTCGAGGTACCTTGCTGTTGCCTACAAAAAAGGATGGACCGCGTGAAGCCATTAGTATGAGCATGGGTGGTTTTCCCAGAGTGACTGCTATGATTAAGCAATTAGCAGCACAACATAATCATGTCCTAAAGCTTCACGCTGGTGATGCAACGACAGGGACTATTTACCATAGTTTATTGACTGGTCAGGCTGATGCGGCCTTGATGAATACGGTTTGTTTTGATGCAATGGTATTAGGCAATCATGAGTTTGACTTAGGTGACTCGGCACTATTTAATTTTAAAGAAATGCTTTGGCATAAGGCCGTCTGTAAGACTCCTTTGCTATCAGCTAATTTACAGCCAGGTCCTGAGTCATCCCTTGCTGGTGGGGTGATTGACACCTCACTCGTGATTGAGCGGGGAGGAGAGTTGATAGGGATTGTTGGGGTGAGCACTGCTAAAAAGACTCAAGGCTCCTCACGCCCTGATCCTCAAACGACCTTTTCTGATGAGTTAAGCTCTGCTCAGGCTGAAGTTGACCGACTACAAAAGCAGGGGATTAATAAAATCATTGTGCTCGCTCATTTGGGTTATGAACAAGAGAGACAATTAGCACAGCAATTATCCGGTGTGGATGTGGTTGTAGGTGGTGATTCACATACCTTGTTGGGTAGTGAGGATTTGATTCAGTATGGCCTACAGCCGCAAGGATCTTATCCTACTCGCTTACGTAATGCGGATGGTAAAGCGGTTTGTGTGGTACAAGCTTGGCAATATAGTTTGGTAGTTGGCGAGTTGCAGCTCAGTTTTGATGAAAAGGGTGATTTGCTTCAATGCAGCGGACATCCACATCTTTTAATTGGGGATGATTTTAGCCGTGAAGAGCCTGCACTGACAGAAGCTGAGCAGAATGCAATCATAAGTCACTTGGCACAGCAAGATGAAATTAGCATCATTGCACCATCGACAGAGGCTGAAGCCATATTAGCGCCTTATCGTCACCAGGTTAATGAGTTTTCCAATAAAGTAATAGGTCATGTGAGTGAGGATTTGTGCAATAGGCGTTTCCCTGGCAGGCAAGGGGCAAGTCAGTCGACATTAGCAGCTTGTGGGATTAATCAGTATCCGAATCCGAGTGGAGGAGACATTCAACAGTTAGTAGCTCATGCTTTTCTGATGCAAGCTAAGGACTTTGGCGGTGCAGATATCTCAATTCAAAATGGCGGTAGTGTGAGAATCGATATTGCTGCAGGGCCGATTACTGTAGGTGATATTTATACTTTATTACCATTCCGGAACACAATGGTTAGGCTGACGCTAACAGCTAAAGAAATTAAGCAAGTACTCGAGGAAGCGATTGATTCTGTGTTGGCTGGTAATACAGGTTCATACCCTTATGCCGCTGCTTTACGTTGGCAACTTGATTTTGAAGCCACAAAAAATCAGCGTTTATCGGAGATTCAATTTAAAGAGGATTCAGGAGAGTGGGTTCAACTGGATCCTGAGCGAAGCTATCAGATCATAACGAGTGATTTTCTGGCAGATGGTAAGGACGGCTATACAAGCTTCTCTGCAGTTCATGGTGAACGTCGAGAGGATATGTATTTACCCTATGCTGAGAGTTTCTTACGCTTTGTTGAGTCGACGGAGACTATAAGCAGGTTACCACTAGCAGAATACAGTACTCAAAAAGTGTTTGGGCTACCTGATTGATGGGCCTGAGTTAGCGACAGTAATCAGGAACCTGTTCCGATATAGAGAAAAACGATCAAGTTATTGATATTGATTTTCATTTGTAAAGTATGTAAGATATATCTTTCGATATCTTATCGAGCTTTAGTTGATTCCATTAGTTGGGGTTTTTGATGACAAAATCATTATCAAATTTTGTATTTGATGAGCTGACTCAGGCTTCAGGTGAGCAAACTACTCGTCGTGAGCGGATTTTTGAGGCGGGCCAGATTAAGTGGCTCGTCCTTTATTTGATCGAGCAAGCGCCAAAGTATGCTTATGAAGTAATAAAGCAGATTGGTGAGATTGTCGGTGGCGGTTATAGTCCAAGCACTGGCACCATTTATCCGGCCTTAGCTTACTTGGAAGAGATGCAGTATATCGTGACTGAAGCGGATGGTAGCGACCGCAAACAGTATCTAATTACTGCTGCTGGTAGCGCACAATTAGTCAAAGAGCAAGAAACAATACAGTCTTTATTAGAGCGTTTTGAAGTAAAGCGCGAACTACATAACAACAAGCAATTGATCGATGCTTGTCGTGCCATGGAAAACCTCAAAACAGCACTCAAGATGAAGTTACATCAGCAAAAGCCTGACGCAGCTCTAGTGCGTAAGATTGCCGCGACTATTGATGAGGCTGCGGTAAAAATAACCCAACTTTAAGGCAGAAACCATCATGAAAGGACATGAATATCACGTTAGCGTGAAGCATCTTAGGGATGCACAGGGGCAGCCCTCGACACATACCGAAGCTATTGAATTTAAGGCAATTAACCATGATGACTTTTTTGTTAATCTGGCTCACCTGAGAAAAGCCAATTTGCTTGATGAGGAATCATTGAAGCAATTAGTAGTGGGTATGAAGCTGTTTGGTGAGGTGATTATGCATAATCGTGACGTTCCCTTATTCAAAGAGTTTTTCCCCGATTTTGTTAAATTTGTACACGCATTAAAAGCAACGATTCCTACTGAAGAAAAATGAGTAAACAAAAATCAAATAAACGCCACACCCACTTTTTCTTTGGCTTGATTCCTAAACTACCCGGTAAAACAATCAATTGGTTGATGCCGTTGATATTGTCTGGCATGATGAGTGGAACTATTTCTGGTTTTAATACCGTGATGAATTTAGGTTTCGCTGAAGATGTTTTTTATAAATGGCTAAAAGCATGGTCAGTTTCTTGGGCTATTGCCTTTCCTTTAATTCTGATTTTTGCACCATTAACTCGTCGTTTCGTGATGTTGATTATTAATACTCAACCAGTACAGACTTCACAAGAAAAGAAATAAGTAAGAACACGAGCTATTAAACTCCGTTATCATGATTTAAATATAAAAAACTAGGTGGAGATATTATGGAGTTAATAGACTTTGAAGACTTTAAAAAAGTCGAATTACGTGTTGGTAAAATTATCAAGTGTGAAGAGTTTCTCAAGGCTAAAAGTCCTGCTTATATTTTGCATATAGACTTTGGTGAAGTTCTAGGTATTAAAAAAAGTAGCGCGCAAATAACGACGCATTACAGCATGGAAGAGCTGGTAGGCAAATATATTGTCGCTGTCGTAAATTTTCCGAAAAAACAAATAGCTAATATCCAATCAGAATGTCTAGTAACTGGATTTCACGATGAAGCAGGGGGCGTATTTCTTTGCGTTCCTGATGGTGAGGTACCACTCGGGACAAAATTATTATAAATTATTTTGTCTATTAATTTTTTATTAATCTGATATATATCAATAGCTTAGGGTTGTTTTTCTTTGTTTTTTTAGACGTTATTTATAGAAGAAAGGCAATTTTTTTCATCTAGGATTTGCTGATTAGCTCAAATTTTGTTATATTCATATACTAGTACTGGTTAGTACTATGTACTAGTTTCTTTGTCACAAGAGCTTGTGACTATCATTTGAGGATGTTTTTAAAGTGCAATATAAAGGCTTTTATAGCTGCACCTTAAAGAGTAATCCTATCTGAATCTTCAACTAATCATTAAGAAAAATATACGCAGTTACGCATATCGTAGTTGCGCATAAAAAATTGGATGGTGTCTTATTTTGTCTAAAACTAGAATTGCTATATTAGGTGCTGGCCCAAGCGGTCTAGCACAGTTGCGTGCTTTTGAAGCATTGCGTAAAGCCGGTGTCACTGATTTGCCGGAAATTGTCTGCTATGAAAAACAAAATGATATTGGCGGAATGTGGAACTATACATGGCGTACAGGCCTTGATAAAAATGGTGAACCTGTACACGGTAGTATGTACCGTTATTTATGGTCTAACGGCCCTAAAGAGTGCCTAGAGTTCGCCGATTACAGTTTTGATCAACACTTTGACCAAGCGATTCCTTCTTATCCTCCGCGTGAGGTTCTTAAGGACTACATTATGGGTCGTCTTGATAAGCGTGCGATTTTCAACTATATCCGTTTTGAATGTCCTGTACGTTGGGTCACCTTTGATGATGAAACCCAGATGTTTACCGTGACTGTCATGAATCACAAAACCGGTGAACAAGAAACGGAAGAGTTTGATTATGTGATTGTTGCTACTGGGCATTTCTCTACTCCGAATATGCCGTATTACGAAGGTCTGGATTTGTTCCCTGGCCGCGTCTTGCATGCTCACGACTTCCGTGATGCACTAGAGTTTGAAGGGCAAGATGTCTTGCTAGTGGGTGGTAGCTACTCCGCAGAAGATATTGGTTCTCAGTGTTATAAATATGGTGCGAAGTCTGTCACCATCAGTCGTCGTAGCGGTTCTTACGATTATAACTGGCCTGAAGGTATACACGAAAAAACTGGCCTAGAGCGTATCGAGGGTAATGTCGTTCATTTTACTGATGGTACTAGTCAGGCTTTTGATGCCATTATCATGTGTACAGGCTATATTTTCCACTTCTCATTCTTACCTGATGAGCTGCGTCTGGAAACGCATAATTGCCTGTATCCCGATAATCTCTACAAAGGCATTATTTTCCAAAATAATCCTAAATTAATTTATTTAGGTATGCAGGACCAGTGGTTTACTTTCAATATGTTTGATGCGCAAGCATGGTGTGCGCGTGATGTCATCATGGGTAAAATTCAGCTACCTGATGAAGCTACCCGCCGCAAAGATATGGACTCATGGTTAGCACGTCATGAAAAAATAGAGACGGATGATGAGTCAATTGACTTCCAAGCCAGCTATATTAAGGACCTCTTAGAAGCGACTGATTATCCGAGCTTCCCAGTACAAGAGCAAGCCGAGTTATTTAAGCAATGGCTTAAAGATAAGCAGGCCGATATTATGGGCTTTAGAAATAAAACCTATCAGTCTACCGTGACCGGTACCATGGCTGCTCAGTTGCCTAGACCTTGGCTAGAAATTAAAGACGACACGCTTGAAGGCTTTATGTCGTTGAAGTTCAAAAAAGTGAGTTAATTATCTGATTACTTTTGCAGCGTTTTAATGCGTTGCAGTAAGTGGATGAAAGATATTCCGGAGTTGGTGTTGTTGCACTAGCTCCGGATTTTTTTACCTAACGAAAGCTCGCGCCACCATCTGCTTCTAACACTAAACCAGTCAAATAGGATGCCCGTGGAGAAGCAAGAAAAGTAATAATATCAGCGATTTCTTCAGGCTCAGCTGGTCGACCGAAGGGCAAATGTGCTAACAGCTCATGCCACCGTTCTGGATCACCAAATTTTGCTTCAGCACGAGAACGGTATAAATTGAGTAGACGATCGGTTTTAGTCGGTCCAGGATTCAGACCCAATACACGCACACCGTGATTACTACTATAGGCACCAACCGCTTTGGTAAATGCTATAAGAGCAGCGTTGCCACTTGAGCCCGTTACATAGTCATAACGCGGATTACTGCCAGCTGCACCAATGACATTGATAATCACGCCAGACTGCTTTGCACTCATCACTTCAAGCGCTAAGCGCGTTAATTCAATATAACCGTGTACTTTTAAATCCCAAGCTTGTAGCCATTTTTCGTGATTTATTTCTTTAAAACCGCCACCTGGAATGGCTCCGGCATTATTCACCAGAATATCAATATCTTTTAATACACTTTGTAGCTGAAGTCGTTCTTCATGCAATGATAAGTTGAGCACATAAGTTTGAGCGACTACACCGGTTTTTTGTTCTAGATAAACGGCTGCATTAGCTAGCGTCTTGGCATTACTAGCAACCAAATGAATATTTGCCCCTTCTTTGGCCAAACTAATCGCAGTGGCTAAGCCTATGCCTTTTGAACCACCGGTAATCAGTACCTGCTTGTCTTCTAATTCCAAATCCATGGCTTGTCTCCTTTGATGTGTTTAAGAAAAGCATACGCTGAAA
>JAAYRZ010000239.1 GCA_012518515.1 Alcaligenaceae bacterium | reverse complement strand
GTTAGGGGCAAGTCCTGTGTCATTAGCGTTTTCTGAGCTATACATTGCACTCCAACAAAAAGTAGTGGATGGGCAAGAAAACCCGTTAATGAACATTTACTCATCAAAGCTACACGAGGTTCAAAAGTATATCTCCTTTACTGGTCACAAATATGAAACGACCCCCTTCATTATGAGCAAAATGCTCTTTGATAGCCTATCTGCTGACGATCAGAAGCTGATTATTGAGGCGGCGATGGAAGCAAAAGACTTTAATCGTGCAGAGTCTAAAAAAGCGGATGAAGAGTTAAAGGTTAAGCTAACTGAAGCGGGTGTTGAGCTTAACGAAATTAATGATATCGAGGAGTTTCGTGCCTTAACTAAGCCAGTCTACGATAAGTGGAGAAAGAAATACCCAGAGCTTGTCGACAAGGTGATCAAAGGAGCTGAGCAAGGATGATCCAAGACACTAACAACATAGTTAAAGTAACCAACTATATTGAACGTGTTTTAAGATTTATTGCATCACTAGTAGTGGTTAGTGCACTACTAGTGATGTTCTCGACACTTCTTTTAGAGGTTATCTTTAGATATCTCACTAACTCTAGTCTAGGGTGGCCGTCGGAATTACCGACCATTTTATTTCCTTGGACGATTATGGGTGGAGTGGTTTTAGCTCATCAAAAAGGGTTACACATTTCTGTCAATTTGATTTTTAATTTTTTATCGACATCTAAATCAAAAGCTTTATATGCGTTATTAAATCTCATAACGATCATTATTTTCGCTTCTTTGTTTTGGGTAAGCTTCGATATTTTAGAAATAGTCAGCACAGAGACCTATCCCTATACCAATCTCTCGGCAAAGTGGGCTTATTTATCACTCCCAGTGGGCTTCGTCGGCATTATCTTAACGAGTATTAGTAATGTATGCCGCTTAAATAATTACGAACAATAAAAAATAACCAACTCTTTGGAGTGAGACTAATGACAGTTTTAATGTTATTACTTTTTTTCGCACTCATATTTTTAGCTTTACCTGTGGGTTTTGCTTTAATCATTAGTGCAGGAATTGCCATCGTCACCGTAGGGGATATGTCTCCCGTGATTGGGGTGATTAAACTATTTCAACCAACGCAGAGTTTTCCATTATTAGCTATCCCATTTTTTATCCTGGCTGGCGATATTATGATGAGTGGTAAATTAGGTAGAAACTTAATTAATTTTGCCACTATTTTCGTTGGCAGATTTCATGGAGGATTAGGGCAAGTCGGTGTGGTGGGATGTACCGTATTTGGTGGCGTCTCAGGCTCTGCGGTGGCTGAGGCTTCCGCTTTAGGAACGATGATCATACCCTGGCAAAAAGAAGAGGGCTATCCAAGCGGTTTTGGGGCGGCGAGTATCTCGGCTTCTGCTACTATTGCAAGCTTAATACCGCCATCCATCCCCTTAATTATTTATGCCACGGTTTCTAATCAATCCATCGCCTCATTATTCTTTGCTGGACTATTACCCGGTTTATTCTTATGCGTTGGCTTCATGGCTGTTTGTTACTTTAGTGGCAGATTCAGAGGCTTTCCTCGCTTAAAACAACGCATCACTTTTAAACAGTTTTGTGTCACATTTCTGCATGCTTTGCCTGCCTTAATAATGCCTGTATTAATTGTCGTTTTATTAAGAGCTGGGATCGCTACACCTACCGAAGTGAGTGTGATTGCCGTAGCCTATGGTTTGCTTGTTAGTGGATTTATTTATCGAGATCTAAGTATTAAGAAGCTTTATCAAGCTTTAATTAGTACCGCGATTATGACCGGGGTTGTTATGCTGATAATTGCAGCCTCTAACCTTGTGGGCTATGTCCTAATACTTGAAAATATTCCGGTATTAGCAGCAAACTGGTCAATGGACGTCTTAAAGTCGCCGATATTAATTATTTTACTGATGAACTTAATCATGTTGCTGGTAGGGATGTTCCTTGACCTGCCTGCGGCGATTCTGTTGCTCGGACCAACTTTCGTTGCGATGGCAGAAAACATTGGTTTAGATCTCGTTCAGCTAGGCGTCATGATGGCCATGAACCTAAGCATTGGCTTATTTACGCCGCCAGTCGGAACCACTCTTTTTGTGACTGCTGCGATATCAAGAGAACCCATTGGGAAAATTGTCAAAGAGTTAATCCCGTTTTATGCGGTAGCACTTATCATCTTATTGCTGTTTTCTTATATACCTCAATTAACCATTTATTAAATGTTAGGACATAATAATGAAAAAAATTGGATTTATTGGCTTAGGCTCAATGGGCATGCCAATGGCCCACAATCTGTTAAAACATGGTTTTGAGGTGACGGGCTTCGATCTTTCTGTCGAGAAAAAAGAGTTACTCAGACAATACGGTGGCCGCTCAGTCGAGACACTCCCTGAACTAGCTGTGGGGCAAGACCATATCATCTTGATGGTGGTGAATTTTGAGCAGGTTGAAGATATCATTTTAAATTCGGGACTGCTTGAGAGCATAGAAGATCATACGACGATCATCATGATGGCCACTTGCCCCAGTGACCAAATAGCTGACTTATCAAAAGAGCTCGCTTCACGCAAAGCCATTAAGTTACTCGATGCGCCTGTCTCAGGTGGTGTCGCCGGTGCCATAGCAGGCACCTTGACCGTGATGGCAGCGGGTGATGAGTCAGTTTTTGAAGAGGCTAAGCCTGTGCTTGAAGCCATGGGTTCAAGAATCTACCACGTAGGGCCAGATATTGGTCAGGGGTCGATGACTAAAACAGTTAATCAGTTGTTATGTGGTGTTCATATCGCAGCAACCGCCGAAGCCTTTGCTCTAGCATCTAAAGTCAATATTGATCTATCCATCATATTAGACATCATGAGCGAGTCATCGGCTTCAAGTTGGATGCTCAAAGACCGAGGGCCACGTATGCTAAAAGAGCAACCTGAAATTACTAGTGCTGTCGACATCTTTGTCAAAGACTTAGGTATCGTTCTCAACACAGGCAACAACATCCGTACCGCCTTACCCATCGCAGCCTGCGCCCACCAAATGTTCCTTGC
>JAAYRZ010000041.1 GCA_012518515.1 Alcaligenaceae bacterium | reverse complement strand
TTAGATGAATTACAAAAAGAAAGAGCGGCGGAAAAACAGGCAGAATTAGAAAGACTTAGCGGTAGAAAAATGCGGGTTTGAAGGGAGGGACTATGGCAAATTCATATAGCATTTCAGCACAAGAACTGCAACAAAATTCAACGTTAAAGCTGCCAGAAATAACAACAAACTGATCGTGCTAAAAACTAGTGTTTAGATGGAGCTGTATTGTGTATGTCTAATTTACAGCTTATAGTTTGTAAAATGAAAATACAGTGTAAAGTTTGTACTGTCTATTAACAAAAGAGAAATATAGTTTGCTTTGATGTGTAAAAGTACATTAATGAGACTTGTATTTCTCTTTTTAATGTTTGATTTTGAACTTATTTTAAATTATGCGTTGAGTTTTAATAATACAAATTATATTGCGTATTATTGATTTACAGCTTATAGTATGTACAGTGATAATACAAAGTGAGGTTTGTATGTATGATTTTCCTGTGCGTACTGCTATGCAGTTACCGATATTTGTGCGAGCTTTTCGTAAGCAGGCTGGGTATACACAGGCCCAAGCGGCTGTGCGTTTAGGTGTGACTCAGCAAAGTTATTCAGCTTTGGAGCGTAATGCGGACAAAATGAGTGCTGAACGTTTACTTCAGGTGCTTAGTATATTTGGAGCAGATGTGATTCTACGAGATAGGACTGCTTATTTGAAAGAGCAAAAATTGAGAGAACAAGATGAACCTGCGCTTCTTTGGTAAATAGTTATGATAAAACGTTCTCGAATAAAGTCGCTAGGTCTTTGGATGAATGGGAGTTTTGTTGGTACTTGGTCTATTGAGCCAAGTGTGGGGCAGGTACTTCGATATAACTCGGCATGGCTAAGCTCAAAACGGGGGCGTCCATTGTCTTTATCTTTGCCCTTTAGTCCAAACAATGAACCTCATTATGGTGAGGTCGTTAATTTTTATTTTGAAAATCTATTGCCAGATAGTAGGGAGATTCGTGAGCGAGTGGCGCGATATTTTCAAATACAAGGGACAGATGCTTTTTCACTACTAACTGAAATTGGCCGTGACTGCGTGGGAGCATTGCAAATCTTACCTGAAGGTATTGAGCCTTCTGATATTCATTCAGTGCAAGCTACCCCTATGACTCATTCCGAAGTAGCACAATTATTAAGAGGGGTTGTTAGTCCTGAACAGTTTAGAGGGATAGCAATTGAAAATAATGATTTTCGTATTTCTATTGCTGGGGCTCAGGAAAAAACGGCTTTACTATGGTTTGATAATCAATGGCATCGTCCACATGGTAGTACACCTAGTTCTCATATTTTAAAGTTACCTCTTGGCCTAGTTGGTAATATGCAATTTGATCTTAGCGATTCCGTAGAAAATGAATGGCTGTGTCTTGAGATTTTAGCTGCTTATGGTTTGCCTGTTGCATATACTGAGTGTTTACAATTTGAGGATATAAAGGTTCTTTCTATTGAGCGATTTGACCGTTCATGGGCATACAATAATAATCAAAGCCCTTGGTTAGTTAGATTACCGCAAGAAGATATCTGCCAAGCGACAGGGACTCCACCTCATTTGAAATACGAATCTGATGGTGGTCCAGGCATAGATCGCATCATGAAAATATTAGAAACTTCTACAGACTCAAAGCGAGATCAACGAATATTTTTCCAGACACAACTTATATTCTGGATGCTTTGTGCAACTGATGGACATGCAAAAAATTTCAGTTTATTTAATCTGCCTGATGGTGGTCATGAGCTGACACCAATATACGATGTGCTTTCTGCTTATCCAATTTTAGGGGAGGGACCAAGGAAACTATCAACTGTTCGAGCAAAAATGGCAATGGCAATACGCTCAAAAAATGCTCATTGGTTGATGCGTGATATTCGACGTCGCCATTGGGTTACCTTAGGTGAACGGCATGGCGTGGTTGATGGTGATGGGTGTCATGTTGATTGTATTATTGATGACCTCGTGGCACGTACTCCAGAAGTGATTAATTCAGTACGTGCAAAATTGCCCAATGATTTCCCAGAAGCTGTAGCGGATAGTATTTTTGATGGTTTACAAGCTGCAGCGAATAAGCTTGATGCAGAAAAAATAACTCTCTATTCTTAAGTAAATCAGGGCACCAACTTAACGTCAGTACCCTGATTTTTTAACGGTAAAAACTTGCTTAATTACTCACTAAGCGCGTTGTAACCTTTCTGCATGATAAGCGATATGCTCGGCAACGAAGCTAGAGATAAAGTAGTAGCTGTGATCGTAGCCCTCATGGTAGCGAATGTCGGCTGCAATGCCTGCATCGGCACACGCTTTTTCCAGTAGGGGAGTGCGTAACTGCTCCTCGTAGAAATTATCCGCTAGGCCCTGATCTACAAGTAGTGAGCGAATACGGGCACCACTTTCAATCAGTCTAACGGTGTCGTACTCAGCCCATGCAGCTTGATTGTCTCCTAGGTAGGCACCGAGGGCTTTATGACCCCAAGGTACTTGAGTAGGGGAGACGATGGGGGCGAAAGCCGACACACTGGTGTAGAACTCTGGGTTTTTTAATGCTAAAACTAGCGCGCCATGACCACCCATGGAGTGACCGAAGATGGACTGCTTATCTGTCACTGGGAAGTGCTGACGGATAATTCCTGGCAACTCCTCAAGGATGTAATCATACATACGGTAGTGCTTAGCCCAAGGCTCTTCCGTGGCATTGACATAGAAGCCGGCGCCTTGACCTAGATCGTAGGCCTCGTCATTAGCAATGGCTTCACCACGTGGGCTGGTATCAGGGCAAACGACAATCACGCCTTGCTCGGCGGCATAACGATGAAAGCCAGCCTTAGTGATAAAGTTCTGCTCATTGCAGGTCAGGCCGGAAAGCCAGTAGAGTACGTTTAGCTTTTTATCTTTAGCCTGAGGTGGAATAAAAATTGCAAACCGCATCGGGCAGCCAAGAACCTCGGACTGGTGTTCCCAAACCTCTTGAGAACCACCAAAAACCAAGTGCTGTTCTTTTTGTTCCATTAAAACCTCCAAATTAGTAAACAATAACTGAGCGGATCGACTTGCCTTCGAGCATCAGGTCAAAGGCTTCGTTAACTTGCTCTAGTGGCATGGTGTGGGTCACAAAGGGAGCTAATTCAATATCGCCCTTCATAGCATCTTCAACCATACCTGGTAACTCGGTGCGACCCTTGACGCCACCAAAGGCGGTACCTTTCCAAGTGCGACCGGTTACTAACTGGAATGGACGAGTGGAAATCTCCTGACCGGCACCGGCAACGCCGATGATGACAGATTGTCCCCAACCTCTATGAGCAGTTTCTAAGGCATCGCGCATGACATTGACATTACCAATACACTCAAAGGTGTGGTCAAAGCCCCATTTGCTGATTTCAAGCAGGACGTCCTTAATTGGCTTGTCATAGTCCTTGGGGTTAAGGCAGTCAGTGGCACCAAATTGCTTGGCAAGTTCGAACTTGTCTGGGTTGAGGTCAACAGCAATGATGCGGCCAGCTTTGGCTTGACGCGCTCCCTGAATGACTGCTAAACCAATTGCACCCAAACCGAAAACAACTACAGAGTCACCTTCCTGAACATTAGCTGTGTTGGAAACAGCACCTAGACCGGTGGTAATGCCACAACCTAATAAGCACACATGCTCCGGATTGGCTTCAGGGTTGATTTTAGCCAGTGACACCTCAGCAACGACGGTGTATTCACTAAAGGTTGAGCAGCCCATGTAGTGATAGATCGGCTCACCCTTATAAGAAAAGCGAGTTGTGCCATCAGGCATCAAGCCCTTACCTTGCGTTTCGCGTACGGCAACGCAGAGGTTGGTTTTACCTGAAGTACAAAACTCACATACTTTACACTCTGCAGTGTAGAGAGGAATAACATGGTCGCCGGGCTTAACACTGGTGACACCTTCACCCACCTCGACCACAATACCTGCGCCTTCATGACCTAAGACAGCAGGGAATACACCCTCAGGATCTTCACCTGAGAGAGTAAAAGCATCAGTGTGGCAAACGCCGGTATGGGTACAACGAATTAATACTTCACCCTTTTTAGGTGGAGCAACATCAATTTCTACGATTTCTAGTGGTTGACCCGCTGCGAAGGCAACGGCGGCACGAGATTTAATCATCATGAACTCCTTATTAATGATCATGGCTTGGGGACTGAGAGTCCTTGGAATGTGGTTCCTCTTTAGTGATGGTCTCAAAAAATGATTGAAATATCAAAAAAAGATACGACTACTATAGCGTTTAATTGTGAAAAAATTAATTTTGACCTGAGTTGTTACGGGTTTACTCTGAACGAATTGAACTTTATGCTAACAGTGAAACTCTAAGTCTACTGTAAGTTGGAGGTTTATCCCCAAGCTTTCAGTTAAAATACTGCCTTAGCTCTTGATTGGGCTAACTAATTCTTATTTATTTAGGCTCTGATTTTTTTATGTTTCCGGAATCCTCTTTTTGGTTAATTATCGGTATTGCTTGGTTTACAGCCCTTGCTCCTTTTTTTACAGAGAAGTCCTTTGTCTTTGTACCTTGGCGCCAAGAGGGTGAGTCGAAAACCACCCCTATCTGGTTAATTGTTTGTCGAGCGTTTGCGCAGTGGTTTCTGCTGATTTATGCCGCTTCCGTGATGTCAAATAGCCTCAATCAAAGCTATCAATTACTGGCTTTTGTCGCTAGTCTAGTTTTATTCGCCTTACCGGTTTTTACCGTCAGTAAGCAGGTTCCAGTAAAGATTTTTGCTGTCAGACTGTTTGAATTACTGGCTTTCTTCTTTTTTACCGGTGGTATTGGTTTTGCGATTGAGAGCTTCTATGCTAATGCACATCCGCAACAGTGGCAGTTCTATGCGGTCGCTTTGTGTTTGTATATTGTGTTGGCTTACCCTGGTTTTGTGATTCGTCACTTATTTAAAAATCGCTATAATCGACGCATTGTGGCACAGACTCAGGTCGATAATGACTAGGCTTTTACTTACTTAGGTAGTCGCGGGTATGGCCTTATTCTGGGCCAGCTTTCAAAATAAGTACCATCTGTTTAAAGAGGTGGTACTTATGTCTAAATTTCTTTTTTCTCTTATTTTTCTTGTCTTTTTAACTGCTTGCAGTACTCAGCCTGAGTGGTTGCAGCGCAAGCGTCAGTATCATGGTTGGGAGCATTCGACTCGACAGACGCATGACTATTCTTTTGATTGGTTGATCAGTGGTTCTGCCTATGCTTCACCGCAGCAGGTGTTTAGCGCCTCTGATGAGATGTGGGTGCAGTGGCCTAAAGGCAGAGAGCTGCCCGTGATCGTTGGTATTGACGAGGAGGGCAGGCGCCAAGTGCTCAGTTTTCATCGCCAACGCCCGTATTTAGTAGTTAAAGGGCACTGGCCACAGTTGCAATTTACCGTAGCGAGGGAGCAGGCCTATGCCACCTTTAGTGCTGAGGCTGAGTTGTAAATAGTTGTAATTCGGCTGCCAGAGTCTTGAAATTACACCGTTTTTCAAAAGATGTCGCTATAATCAAGGGTTAATCATAATATTATTTATTAAATAGCATTTGTCAATGAAAGCATCCGAAATACGTAGTAAGTTCCTCAAGTTCTTTGAGTCCAAAGAGCATACGATCGTCCCGTCTTCATCTTTGGTGCCGTCTAATGACCCGACCTTATTGTTTACCAATGCGGGGATGGTGCAGTTTAAAGACGTGTTTACAGGCCGTGATACTCGACCCTATAGTCGTGCAACATCGTCACAACGTTGTTTGCGTGCCGGCGGCAAGCATAACGACTTGGAAAATGTTGGCTATACCGCCCGCCATCACACCTTTTTTGAGATGCTCGGTAATTTCAGCTTTGGTGATTACTTCAAGGAAAAAGCCATCGCTTATGCGTGGGAGTTACTCACTGAGGTGTATCAGCTACCTGCCGAGAGACTGTGGGTGACTGTGTATGCTGAGGATGACGAGGCCTATGATATCTGGGCTAAGCAAATCGGTGTACCCGAGGAGCGCATCATCCGTATTGGTGATAATGGCGGTGCCCGCTACGCATCGGATAACTTCTGGCAGATGGCCGATACGGGCCCCTGTGGTCCTTGTTCTGAAATTTTCTATGACCATGGTCCAGAGGTTTGGGGAGGCCCTCCGGGCTCACCGGAGGAAGATGGCGATCGCTATATCGAGATCTGGAATCTTGTCTTCATGCAGTTCGATCGTGATGAGGAGGGGGTTATGAATCCTTTACCTAATCCTTGTGTGGATACTGGTATGGGGCTTGAGCGTATTTCTGCGGTGTTGCAGCATGTACACTCCAACTACGAAATTGATATTTTCCAGCACTTAATCGCTGCAGCTGCGCGCGAAACTGGCACTGATGATCTTGAAAATAGCTCCCTTAAAGTGATTGCCGATCATATTCGTGCTTGTAGCTTTATGATTATCGATGGAATTGTGCCGGGTAACGAAGGCCGCGGTTATGTCTTGCGCCGTATTATCCGTCGTGCATTACGTCATGGCTATCGACTTGGTCAGACCAGTCCCTTTTTCCATAAGCTAGTTGCGGACTTAGCTCAGATTATGGGTGAAGCCTATCCTGCATTACTTGAGCAACAAGACCGTATTACTAAGACTTTATTCCAAGAGGAACAGCGTTTCTTACAAACACTAGCTAATGGTATGGATATTTTGAGTCGTGCGATTGCCGATCTCAAAGAGGGTGATCGTCTTGATGGTCAGGTTGCCTTTACCTTATATGATACCTATGGTTTCCCCTTCGACTTGACCGCTGACGTTTGCCGTGAGCATGGTCTTGAGGTTGACGAAGAGGGTTTTGATATTGCTATGGATAAGCAGCGTGAGATGGCGCGTGCTAGCGGCAAGTTTAAGGCCAAGCAGCAGTTAAGCTATGAGGGTGATGAAACTCGCTTTGAGGGTTACGAAAAGTCCGAGTCCATCTCAACCGTACTTGCTTTATATGTTGATGGAACCTCGGTCGAGCAGGTCGAAGAGGGGCAGGAAGCTGTCGTGGTACTTGATCAGACGCCTTTTTATGCTGAGTCCGGTGGTCAGGTGGGTGACTCAGGTGTATTAAGTGGTTATGGTACAAGCTTCAGTGTTGAGGATACTCAAAAGATTTTGCCTCAGGTTTTTGGTCATTATGGGGTAGTGAGTTTAGGCACTATTAAGCTCGGTGATGAGCTTGAAGCCAAAATTGATATTGAACAGCGTCAGAAAACCATACGTAACCACTCAGTCACGCATATTATGCATAAGGCATTGCGTGAAGTCTTAGGTGCCCACGTACAGCAAAAGGGTTCTTTGGTTGATGCTGATAAGACACGCTTTGACTTTTCACATGATGCGCCTGTTACAGCAGCACAAATAGCTCGTGTTGAGGCGATTGTTAACCAAGAAATTCTTGATAATACTGCAGTGCAGTCAGCTCATATGAGTTTTGATGATGCAGTCGCTGGTGGCGCGGTTGCGCTATTTGGCGAAAAGTATGAGGACGAGGTTCGTGTCTTAGATATCGGCACTTCGCGTGAGTTATGTGGTGGCACCCACGTAGGGCGTACTGGCGATATCGGTTTTTTCAAGATTGTTTCAGAGGGCGGTATTGCTGCAGGCATTCGTCGTATTGAGGCGATTACTGGGACTAATGCCTTAGCTTGGGTTGATGGCTTGAATCAGCAGTTGCATCAAGCGGCCGCTGTTCTTAAAGCGAGCCCATCTGATTTGCTAGAGCGAGTTAAGTCTACACAGGAGCATGTGCGTACGCTGGAGCGTGAAGTTGCACAGCTAAAATCCAAATTAGCCTCTGCGGCTAGCGCCGATCTGAGTGCCGAAGCGGTAGATGTTGGTGGTATACAGATCTTAGTTAAATCAGTTGAAGGGGTAGAGGCTAAAGACCTTCGTGGCATGATTGACCAACTCAAGGATAAGCTAAAGTCAGCTGTTATTGTGTTAGCTGCTCCAGCTGCTGACAAGGTCTCTGTCGCTGCTGGCGTTACCGCCGATCTAACAGATCGTGTTAAAGCAGGGGAGCTAGTTTCTCTAGTTTGTTCTAGCATTGGTGGTAAGGGTGGTGGTCGTCCAGATATGGCGATGGGCGGTGGTACAGATGTCGCTGCTTTGCCTGAAGCCTTAGAACAAGTCCTTCCTTGGATCAAGATCAAACTTGACTAAGTAACAGTTGTTGCAGACTTTTTCAAAGCTGTTATACTTTGAAAATCTTTTTTCGCTAATGATGCCCTGATAGCTTATCGGGGCATTGTTGCTATTGTTTTTCTTTAAATTGTTTTGTGTTTCGGAGAGGTTCTCAAGTGAACGATATCGTCTTTGAACAAGTAGTCGAGGCTAAAAATTTACTCTGCCCGCTACCCATTTTGAGAGCAAAGAGGGCGCTCTCAGCAATGGAAAGTGGTCAAGTACTCAAGGTGATTACGACTGATCCCAAGGCGATGGGTGATTTTCAGGCTTTTTGTGCACAATCTAAAAATGAATTAATGGCACAAAGCGATTTTGGAGAGTTTGCAGAGCATTATATTAAGCGCCGCTAGCGAGTTTGGGACAATAATTCATAATATCCTATGTCCCATAGCAGCGTTTAAGAGCACCAAAAGTAGAGGGTGGAGACTAGTTTCTTTCTATTACTTGGAGCTCGTTCATGACTGAACCTAAACCTCATATACAAATGACGCGGTTTATGCCGCGGGGCAGTTTTAAAGCTGCCTTTGTCGCTTTAATAGCGATAGCTTTGTCTGTTTTGTTGTACTTTGTTTTGCCCTTTGATAGTGATGTCAATAAGGGTTTAGCGCTTTTGCTGTTTGTTGCCATTTTATGGTTTTCAGAGGTTGTCCATATTTCAGTGACTGCCCTGATGATTCCTATTATTGCCGTCGTGCTCGGCTTTGATGGGATGAGTACTAAGCAGGCATTAAGCAATTTTTCAGATCCCGTGATTTTTATTTTCTTCGGGGGCTTTGCTCTGGCGACTGCATTGCATATGCAGAAGTTAGATCGTAAGATCGCTTTTTACCTAGTGTCTTTAGCGCGCGGCAATATGCTCGTGGCTTCACTGTTGATTTTTGCGGTCACTGCCTTTTTATCTATGTGGATTAGTAACACAGCAACAGCAGCAATGATGCTGCCATTAGCTCTTGGTGTTATGAGTCACTTGGATCGCGCTAATCACCGTAATAGTTACGTGTTTGTGCTGTTGGGTGTGGCCTATAGTGCCAGTATTGGTGGTTTAGGTACGCTGGTTGGTTCACCGCCTAATGCGATTACTGCGCGTGAGCTTGGCATGGACTTTGCTGCTTGGATGAAAATTGGCTTGCCGATGATGTTGATCATGATGCCTATCATGATCTTTACCTTGTGGATTGTTTTCCGTCCAAATTTTAAAGGTGAGGCAGGTAAGATAGAAGATCAAGAGGCGGTCGAGTGGACGCCTATACGTATTGTGACAGCCTTGCTTTTTGCTTTCATCGCTTTATGTTGGATTTTTAGTAGCAAAATTACCCAGTTATTAGGTACTACCAGTACTGACTCCTTAATTGCAATATTTGCGGCAGTGATGGTGGTGGTTCTAGGGTGTGCTCGTTGGCAAGATGTAGTCGATAATACGGATTGGGGTGTGCTACTTCTCTTCGGTGGTGGTATTACACTCAGTAAGGTGATGCAGGTTTCTGGTGCTTCGGAAGTATTGGGGCAGATGGTTGCTGATACCTTCGGTGGTGCTAATCCATTATTAGTAATTTTTATTGTTTGTATCTTTATTATTATCCTGACAGAATTCACTAGTAATACGGCATCAGCAGCTCTCTTAGTGCCGGTGTTTGCTGGTGTGGCGACACAGATGAATCTGCCGCCTGAAGTGTTGGTGTTAGTGATTGGTATTGGTGCATCGTGTGCCTTTATGATGCCGGTCGCGACTCCGCCAAACGCGATTGTCTTCGGTAGTGGTCTGATTAGGCAGCGAGAAATGATTCGCGCAGGACTAGTGCTTAATGTACTTAGTATTGCAGTGATTTCACTCTTTGTTTATTTCTTCATTTATTAATAAATGAAGAAATGCATTAATTAGCTGGCTTATAGGGGAAAAGGCGACACTTTTCCCCCTTTTTAGTTAATTTATTGCAGAGAAGGCTCTTAAGTTGTTATACTTGAGAGCTAAATTTTGAAAATCTATATAACTTTTATCAATTCATGAGGATAGTACACCTATGGTGGTTATTCGTTTAGCCCGTGGTGGCTCTAAAAAACGTCCCTTTTACACTATTGTTGCAGCTAATCGTAGCGATCGCCGCGATGGCCGCTTTATTGAGCGTCTAGGTTTTTATAACCCAGTAGCTCCTGAGGGCACTGAGTCATTACGTATTGCGATGGATCGCTTAGAATACTGGAAAGAGCAGGGCGCTCAGCTGTCTGAGACAGTTGCTCGTTTAGCCAAAGAGTATTCTAAACAGCAGGCTGCTTAATTGAGTTTGTAGAGCTATTGGCTTAGGTCTTTTTAGGCTTATCAGGCATTAATAGCTTGTTTTACTCATTGGCATTCAAGCTATTGCCTTAGTAGATTTGATTGACCGTCGGTGTTCTGACGGTCAATCTTGTTTTTAATGCAAATTAAAAGCAGTATTTGATGAAAAAGCGATTCGCTAGCAAAGCGCAAAGTAGCACAGTAGCTCCTACTGATTTGGTCGAGTTGGGCCATATTACGGGGGCTTTTGGTGTTCGAGGTATGGTTAAAATTAAGCCATACTCTGTTGATTCCATTCTTCCCGAGGTTGACCGTTGGTGGCTGCAGCGTGGTTTACTGCCAGGCAGGAACCAGGGGGCAGCAGCTCGGGAGCCGCATCAGCTCTTTGAGGTTGAGCAGTGCCGTTGGCACTCAGATAGTCTGATAGCATCTTTTGTTGATCTCAGTGATCGCGATGTTGCTGAAGGCCTTAAGGGGATGGTGATCTCCGTTTCTCGCGCTGATTTTCCTGATGAAGACTCTGATGAGTTTTATTGGGTGGATTTAGTTGGTAGCTGGGTGTATACGGTTGATGAGTCAGCCTTGGCCGAGTTAGGTAGCGCTGATGGCTCTCCTGTGTTGTTAGGAAAGGTCAGGGAGTTATCTGATAATGGCGTCCATGCCGTATTGCATATTGA
Source organism: Alcaligenaceae bacterium (assembly GCA_012518515.1). Taxonomy (GTDB): domain Bacteria; phylum Pseudomonadota; class Gammaproteobacteria; order Burkholderiales; family Burkholderiaceae_B; genus Oligella. Next base: position 10,953 of record JAAYRZ010000041.1, on the reverse strand, counting down.
CCGCTACAGTGCAGCAGTGACTTCTGATGCGTCAGCAGAGCCGCAGCTACTTGTTAACTCTAAGGGGCAGCCTCAGCAGAGTCTAGTGCCTTTTGTCGAGGCGCATGTTCTAGATGTTGATCTAGACAGCCAATACATCAAGGTTGATTGGCCGTTGGATTTCTGATGCAAGTTAATGTTGTCAGTTTGTTCCCGCAGATGTTTGATGTGCTTACTACGATGGGTGTTACGGGTAGGGCACATGAGCAAGGCATCTGGTCACTAAGTACTTGGAATCCACGTGATTACACTCACGATGTGCACAAGACGGTCGATGATAGGCCTTATGGCGGTGGTCCTGGTATGTTGATGTTGGCACAACCTTTGGTTGATGCAATTGAGGACATCAAGCAGCATCAAGAGGGCGACACAGGGCCGGTTATTTTACTCAGTCCAGCGGGCTCATCTTTTAATCAGTCCAAGGCCATGGAGTTGGCACAATTGCCTAAGGCGACCTTTATTTGTGGTCGCTATGAGGGTATTGATCAGCGTTTTATCGATCATTATGTCGATGAGGAGATATCTCTCGGAGATTTTGTCTTGTCGGGTGGTGAGGTTGCAGCATTAGCTGTGTTGGATGCGGCGATTCGTTTGTTGCCTGGTGTGCTAAATGATCAGCAGTCAGCCTTGCAGGATTCCTTTCATGAGGAGTTATCGGGGTTGCTTGATTGTGAGCATTACACGCGACCAGAGGTGTTCGAGGGCGAGGCGGTGCCGCCTGTCTTGTTGTCGGGTCATCATGCTAATATTGCCGAGTGGCGTCGCCAGCGCTCTTTGGCGTTGACTGCGAGCAGACGTCCCGATCTGATTCTAAAAGCCAAAGAAAAGGGGCTTTTATCTAAAAAAGACTTGGCGTTTTTAGCGCAATTATAAGTTCTTCGGCCTGTTATTGATGCGGGTCTCGCTGCTTTGATATCTAGAAATTAAAAAAACACCTTGATAATTTAGGATTTAACCTCACATACTCCCTTCGTTCGGTTTATTTTGAGGGAGTTATCATGCAAGCATATTCAGTCTTGGATTTCTCATCCATTGTTGAGGGTGAGGGTGCCACTGAGGCGTTGGCTAAGTCATTACAATTGGCCCAAGCTGCTGAGGAGGCAGGTTATCATCGTTTCTGGATGGCTGAGCATCACAATTTTCCTGCCATTGCTAGTTCTGCTACATCAGTAGCTCTAGCTCATATTGGTGCTGGTACTAATACCATCCGTATTGGAGCAGGTGGTGTGATGTTACCAAACCATTCTCCCCTTGTTATTGCTGAGCAATTTGGTACCTTGGATGCGCTTTATCCGGGTCGTGTTGACTTAGGCTTGGGTCGTGCTCCCGGCACGGACCAGACAACCGCTAGAGCCATGCGTCGAGATTTGAGAGCTGCCGCAGAAACTTTTCCTGAGGATGTTCAGGAGCTCCAGATGTATTTAGGTGAGCCGCGAGAGGGGCAGCGTGTTCGTGCTTATCCGGGGCAAAACTCAGAAGTACAAGCTTGGATTCTTGGCTCAAGTCTTTACGGTGCGCAATTAGCCGCTTACTTGGGTTTGCCTTATTCATTTGCTTCGCACTTTGCGCCTTCCATGCTGCATGATGCCTTAAGAGTATATCGTCAGCAGTTTAAGCCATCTCAGCATTGTAAAAAACCTCATGCTATGCCAGCAGTTAATTTGATTGTGGCTGAAACTGATGAGGAGGCTCGTTACTGGTTTAGTACACATCAGCAGAGTGTGTTGGCTTTATTCCGCAATCGAAGTGAGAAGTTGCAGCCGCCAGTTGAAGGTTTTTATGAGTCGATGAGTTTGTCTGAGCAGCATGCAGTGGATGGTCATTTACTATATTCCTTTGTAGGCTCTGAAAAAACCGTGGCTTTCCAGTTGGAGCAGTTTTTGAATAAAGTGCCAGTTGATGAATTAATGGTGCATGCTCGTCTTTTTGATATTGATGCCAGGTTGGAGTCTTTGCAACGCGGTGCCAAGGTTTTGGCGCAGTTTGTAAGCAAGTAATCCTTCTTGGTTGATTAATCTGTTTTTTAGCAAATGCTTAGATAAATAGGTTTTTGATAGCTTAAAAGGGACTAAGCTTAAGTTTTTATTAGCTTTTTAGTCAAAAAAGCTAATAAATAGCTCTTTAAATTTTTTTAAAAATGGCTTATAATATGTCCCTTTGGCTTTGTCAAATCAAGTCGTAATTTTTTTACAATTTTTTTAGATTTAAGTAAATTATATGGGAACAAAAGTGCTTTTTGTGAGTATGGGTGGTCTTTGTCGTGCGCCGGGTGCAGCCGGGGTTTTACGCCATATGCTACAGGAAGCGGATTTGTCTGAGACGATTACCGTGGATTCGGTGGCAACCCATAATTACCATTTGGGTGAGGCACCCGATGGTCGTGTGCAGTTTGTCTGTCGTCGACGTGGTTATGATTTGAGTGATATGCGTGTTAGGCAGATCACTTTAGACGATTTTCGTGACTATGACATGATCCTTGCCACGGATTGGGAAAATCTTTCTTATATGCAGCAAATCTGTCCGCGTCCTTTGCATCACAAGTTGATGCTACTCATGCGTTTCGCTAATGACTACGAGGAAGCTACTGTACCTGACCCCTTTTATGGTGGTCTAGATAGTTTCCACAAGATGCTCGACTATGTCGAAGATGCCTGTCAGGGTGTTTTTGAATTAGTGAGCCGCCGCACTAAGCCATATCAAGTGGCTTAATTATCATCATGTCCTGGGCATTCGCCTTATAGCGGGTGCTCAGCGATGTCAGCTTTTCTTCTTTGGCGTTTTTGCCACAAAATCAAGTTCTTTCATTGATATATATCTAATAGTCTAGCAATTTAGTATGGTATTTGTTATACTTGAGTAAATCACTCGGGTATAGCCTTTATAAAGAGATTTTCTAGGCACATTTAGTTCAAAAATTTTTTTGTTCGTATACTTGAGTAAATCAGTGGGATTTAGCTCAGGAGCAATTTTATGCGCTTAACAACAAAAGGTCGTTTCGCCGTTACAGCTATGATTGACTTAGGTCTACGCTACCATAGCGGGCCGGTGACATTAGCGACTATTAGTGAGCGACAAAATATCTCTTTATCTTACCTAGAGCAGTTGTTTGGTAGATTGCGTCGCCACGAGTTAGTAGAGAGTGTACGTGGGCCGGGTGGAGGTTATTTACTTGCCCGTTATGCCAGAGATATTAGTGTTGCAGATATTATTTTTGCAGTTGATGAACCGGTTGATACCACTGCCTGTGGCAGTAAAAGAATTTGCGATACAGGCAAAGATGGAGCGACATCGGGTCATTGCATGACGCATGAACTGTGGACCGATTTAAACCGCCATGTGGTGGACTTTTTAGATGCGGTTACCCTACAGGACTTAGTTGATAAGCAACGCATGCGTCAATTGAATCATCAAAATAAATCGACGGGTCACTCAGAAGTAGTGATGCGCGATCAAACAAGTGGCATCATGTCAAGTGCCGTTTGATACAGGAGTTATTAATGTCAGTAAATTTACCTATCTATTTTGACTATTCTGCAACTACCCCGGTTGATCCGCGTGTTGTAGATGCCATGGTCCCTTGGTTATACGAGAAATTCGGTAACCCAGCTTCACGCAGCCATCAGTTTGGTTGGGAGGCAGAGGAAGCCGTTGAGCAGGCACGTCAGCATGTAGCTGATTTAATTGGTGCAGACTCACGTGAGGTTATCTGGACCTCAGGCGCAACCGAATCTAATAACCTAGCGATTAAGGGAATTGCCGAGTTCTACCAGTCACGCGGTAAGCATTTAATTACTGTTAAGACTGAGCATAAGGCTGTTCTTGACCCGATGCGTGAATTAGAGCGTGAGGGTTTTGAGGTGACGTATTTAGATGTTCAGGATAATGGCTTGCTTGATTTAGATGTTTTAAAAGCAGCGATTCGTCCAGATACTATCCTTGTCTCAACGATGTGGGTAAATAACGAGATCGGTGTAATTCAGGATATTGAAGCGATTGGTGAGCTTTGCCGTGCTAACAAAATCGTTTTTCATGTTGATGCTGCTCAGGCCGCTGGTAAGGTAGAAATTGACTTAGAAAAAGTAAAAGTTGATTTGTTATCTCTCTCAGGCCACAAGGCTTATGGTCCCAAAGGTATCGGTGCTTTATATGTGCGCCGTAAGCCACGTATTCGCTTAGAAGCTCAGATGCACGGTGGTGGTCATGAGCGCGGTTTCCGCTCAGGTACTTTAGCTACTCACCAAATTGTTGGTATGGGCGAAGCTTTCCGTATTCTCAAAGAGGATATGGGAACCGAAAATGAGCGCATTCGTGCCCTACGTGATCGTTTATTAAACGGTTTATCGGACATTGAAGAGGTTTATGTTAACGGTGATATGGAAAATCGTATCGCAGCTAACCTCAATATGAGCTTTAACTACGTCGAGGGTGAGTCCCTGATGATGGCGATTAGCGACTTGGCAGTATCTAGTGGTTCGGCCTGTACTTCTGCCAGTTTAGAGCCATCTTATGTATTACGTGCTCTTGGTCGTGACGATGAGTTAGCGCATAGTTCAATTCGCTTTACTTTAGGTCGTTTTAATACCGAAGAAGAAGTAGACTACGCAATTAAAGTAATTAAGGACCAAGTGGCTAAATTACGTGCGATGTCACCACTTTGGGATATGTATCAAGAGGGTGTTGATTTAAGTACTATCGAATGGACAGCACACTAATCAACACAAGACAAGTTATTTAATTTAAGGAGTAAGGTCATGGCCTACAGTGATAAAGTTTTAGATCATTATGAGAATCCTCGTAACGTCGGTACTTTCGACAAGGAAGAGGGTGGTGTTGGTACAGGTATGGTTGGTGCGCCCGCATGTGGCGACGTAATGCGACTACAGATTAAGGTTAATGATACAGGTGTCATCGAGGATGCACGTTTCAAGACCTACGGCTGTGGTTCTGCCATTGCCTCCAGTTCTTTAATTACCGAGTGGGTTAAGGGTAAAACGCTAGACGAAGCAATGGAAATCAAAAATGCCGCTATTGCAGAGGAATTAGCATTGCCTCCTGTTAAAATTCACTGCTCAATCTTAGCTGAAGATGCGATTAAAGCAGCAGTTAAGGATTACAAAGAAAAGAACAGCTAATCTAAAAAGATTATTCCGTTCAAGGCTCCGAAGTGGTTCGCCACTTCGGAGATAGCACTTTTTAGATGCTGAGTTATTTGATATTTAAACTAGTGAGTTAATTTATGGCAATCACATTAACAGAAAAAGCAGCTAAGCATATTCAAGGTTATCTCGATAAGCGAGGTGATGGATTAGGCTTGCGTCTTGGTGTGCGAACAACAGGTTGTTCCGGCATGGCATACAAGCTGGAGTATGTGGATGTGCCTGAGGCTGACGACCAAGTTTATGAGAGCCACAACATCAAGATTTTTGTGGACCCAAAAAGCTTGGCCTATATTGATGGTACCCAGCTAGATTATGTCCGTGAAGGCCTCAACGAAGGGTTCAAATTTACTAACCCTAACGAAAAGGCAAGCTGTGGATGCGGTGAGTCATTTACAGTTTAATCACATCATCTCGGCTATTCAGGATATAGCGTGAATCAAGATTATTTTGAGTTGTTTGAGTTGCCTGTTCAGTTTGCTGTGAATCTCAGCGAACTAGAGCAGGTTTGGCGTTCTAAGTCGGCACAAGTACATCCCGACCGTTTTGCTACTGCATCAGATGCAGAAAAGCGTGTAGCCATGCAGTGGGCTAGTTTGATTAATGAGGCCTATCAGGTACTTAAAAATCCCATCAAACGTGCCACTTATTTATGTGAGCAGCAGGGTGTTGACATTGCCGCCGAAAGTAATACATCCATGCCCCCCGAGTTCTTATTTAAGCAAATGGAATGGCGTGAAGAATTAGAGTCTGCTGCTGGTAACCAAGATGCTCTATTGCAATTGATGCAACAGGTTAAGACTGAAGAGCAGGACTTGAATCACGAGGTGGCTGAGTTAATTGATCAGCAAAAAAACTGGTCAGAAGCCGCTGAAAAGCTACGTCAATGGATGTTTATTGATAAGTTTCGTAGTGAAATTAAAGAACAACTGGACTAGCTCAAACAAAAAGTATTAAAAAAGAAAATTATTTATGGCACTTTTACAGATTTCTGAACCCGGCGCTTCTCCTATGCCTCATCAGCGTCGATTGGCGGTGGGCATTGATTTGGGTACGACTAACTCCTTGGTTGCGGCGGTTCGTAGTAGCGTGGCTGAAATTTTAACCGATGAGCAAGGCAGAAAAAGTATGCCTTCAGCCGTACGTTATTTGAAGAACGGTGAGGTGCAAATCGGTCATCCGGTGGTTCAAACGAAAAGTCGTGATACACAAAACACCTTCTTTTCTATTAAACGCCTGATGGGTCGCAGCTATGCTGAGGCCAAGCAAATTAATCTGCCCTATGATTTGGTAGAGAGTGAAGGCACTGTACGTTTTAATACCTTACATGGTGAGCTTAGCCCGATTGAGGTATCTGCACAAATTTTGGCAAAGCTGCGTCAATTAGCAGAAGACTCTTTGGGCGATGATTTAGTGGGTGCCGTTATTACCGTACCTGCTTATTTTGATGATGCGCAGCGTCAGGCGACTCGTGATGCGGCTCGTTTGGCTGGTCTTGATGTGTTGCGCTTATTAAATGAGCCCACAGCCGCCGCGGTAGCCTATGGTCTGGATAGTGCGACTGAGGGTGTGTACGCGATTTATGATTTAGGCGGTGGTACCTTTGATATTTCAATTTTGAATTTAAGCAAGGGTGTCTTTGAGGTACTCTCTACTGGCGGTAATACGCAATTAGGCGGCGATGACTTTGATGAGCTCATTGTTAATGACATCCTGAAGCATCACCAAGTCGATGATTTAACACATGCTGATTGGCGCTTATTAAAAGCGCATGCACGTAAAATGCGCGAGCGTTTGACTACTCAGCCTAAAGCCTATTTTAAAGTTAGCCTATCTAATGGATTAAATCTGGATTTAAACTACCCGCGTTCGCATTTCGAAAATATTGCTAGAAAGCTGGTCGAGCAGACATTGGATACGGTTAAGCAGGCTTTGCGTGATGCTGATATGAAGGCATCCGATGTAGAGGGTGTGGTCATGGTTGGTGGCTCCACACGTATGCCGATCGTTCGTGAGATGGTAGGTGAGCTTTTTGGTAGGGAGCCTCTGGTTGATATTAATCCTGACGAGGTAGTTGCTATTGGTGCTGCCTTGCAGGCTAATAAACTCGCTGGTAATCCTTCTCCTGGTGAGGACTGGCTCTTACTTGATGTGACTCCACTGTCACTAGGTCTTGAAACCATGGGTGGTTTGGTTGAAAAGGTCATTCCACGTAATAGTACGATTCCAGTTGCCCGTGCACAGGAATTTACGACTTACAAAGATGGTCAGACTGCGATGGGTATCCATGTGGTACAGGGCGAGCGTGAGTTAGTTGATGAGTGTCGTTCATTGGCTCGTTTTGAGTTGCGCGGTATCCCCCCGATGGTAGCCGGAGCGGCTCGCATTCGTGTGACTTTCCAGGTTGATGCTGATGGTTTGTTAAACGTCACAGCACGTGAAAAGACTTCTGGTGTCGAAGCGCATATTACCGTTAAGCCTTCCTACGGTTTGTCTGATGACGAGGTTACCCGTATGTTAAGCGAGGGTATGCAGTCAGCTGAAGAGGATGCTCAGCAGCGTGCACTTCGTGAGCAGCAGGTTAATGGCGGTCGTTTAATTGAGTCAATTGTCTCAGCGCTCAATGCCGATAGTGATTTATTAAATGCTGAGGAAGAGCAAAAAATTCGTAGCGAGGTAGAGCATCTGCGCGAACTGGTCCAAGGTGATCAGGCAGATGATATTCGCGCCCAAATTCATCGCTTAAGCCAAGTCACAGATGACTTTGCGGCCCGCCGTATGGACCGCAGCATTCGTCGTGCGCTGTCTGGCAAAAAAGTTGAAGAATTGTAATTTAGGAGTTATTAAGAAGATGCGTAAAGTTACCGTATTACCTCATGAGGAAATTTGTCCAGAGGGTAAAGTCATCGAAAATGTGCCCTCTGATGTGAGTCTTTGTCAGATTTTGTTGGATAATGGCATTCCGATGGATCATGCCTGTGAGATGGTTTGTGCTTGTACTACCTGTCATGTTATCGTCAAAGAAGGTTTTGACTCCTTAGAGGAGGCAACTGATGACGAGGAAGATATGTTAGACAAGGCGTGGGGCCTGACCTTTGAATCACGACTTTCTTGTCAAACCTTTGTGACTGATGAGGATTTAGTTATTGAGATTCCTAAGTACACCATTAATCACGCCAAAGAAGATCATTAGTTTAATGCGATAGTTCAGGAGAGCGGGCAGATGCTACGATTCAAAAAGGGTTTTGACCAGCTAGTTTTAGTTAGTCTATTTTCTTTGTTTTTAAGCACTACCGCCTGGGCTCAGTCCTATATCGAAAGGCAACTACACCGTCCGGTTCCGGGCGGTGTTGCCGTTTTATCCCTAGAAGACCGTGGTGTTATGCCATCGGCAAGTTTTAACGGTACCTCAGTCTTAGTCGTCCCTAATGCCGAGTACGGTGGCTATTTAGCGATTGTCGGTATTGGCCAAAAAAGCAATCCTGGTACTCATCGTCTTGAGGTTAATTACGGCGGTGCTAGTCAGTCTCTGAGCTTTGAGGTGCAGAGCAAAAAGTATCGTGAGCAGCACATCAAGTTAAGCAGTAACCGACACGTTAATCCTTCCCAAAGTGATTTGGATCGTTATAGTCGTGAGGCCGCAGAGCAAACCGCTGCCTATAAAGCATTCCGTCCCGTGATTCCTAGTAATGTTATCCTTGATCGTCCTGTTGATGGTGGGCGTTACTCCAGTCCCTTTGGTTTGCGTCGTTTCTTTAATGGCCAAGAGCGTAACCCTCATGCGGGTCTAGATATTGCCGTACCTCAAGGTACGCCCATTAAGGCGTCAGCAGATGGCGTGATTACGATTACCGGTGATTATTTCTTTAATGGTAAAACAGTCTTCGTCGACCATGGGCAGGGATTGATTTCTATGTATTGCCACTTGTCGGAAATTGATGTAGTTCAGGGTCAGACTGTTCGTCGTGGCGAGGTGGTAGGCAAGGTAGGGAGCACTGGCCGTTCAACCGGTCCTCATTTACATTGGACTGTCAGTCTTAATAACCAGCGAGTTGACCCAGCGATTTTTATCGGAACCTTTGAACCCTGATATCGTAATTTATTTAAGTGAAGTTAGCGTCTATCATCTCAAAATATGATGGGCGCTATTTTTTGAGCCCTACTTAACTTAGTCCCATTTTCTAAACTCGTTGATTTTTGTTAAGCTATAAAGCTTAGGGTATCCATGTCGAATTTTATTCAGGAGGAAGTATCAGTGAGTTATGTAGAAATTGATGTAGCAGACGGTCAAAAGATGAAGGCCTTTTATTTGCCTGCTGAGACGGCTGAGCCTAGTCAGGCACCTGGTATTGTCTTGGTACAAGAGATTTTCGGTATTAATGAGGCCATGCAGACTAAGGCCAAGGATTGGGCTAAGCAAGGCTACAACGTACTTTGTCCTGATTTGTTTTGGCGCCAAGAACCTGGCGTAGTACTAGACCCGCGCATAGCTGAGCAGTTCCAAAAGGGTGTTGATTTCATGCAAAATATGCAGCAGGAAGAAACACTAGCAGATTTGGAAGCAAGCCGTGCTCATTTAGCTGGATTAATTGGTCATGAGCGTATTAGTGCGGTGGGTTACTGCATGGGTGGTCGTCTGGTGGTGCAAATGGCCGGCGAAGCTAAAATCAAGTGTGCGGTGAGTTTTTATGGTGTGGCACTGGAAAGTGTGATGCCTGAATTGCCGGCTAATGCCTCACCAAGCTTTTTACATATTGCTGAGCTGGATAGCTATGTGCCAGCAGATGTGCGAGAAGTGATTGTTAAGGGGGTTGAAGCACGGGATGGCTGGGCGCATGAACTTTATGAGAACTGCGATCATGCCTTTGCACGACCTAATGGTGAGCACTTCGTAGCCGAAGCAGCAGCTAGAGCAGAGAAGCTCTCATTAGCCTTTATGAAAAAGCATCTAGCATAAAAAGATACAGGGGGCATGTCAGTTTGAATCGTTTTGACCTGCCCCTAATTGATTACTGCTTGTCAGAGTCTTGCGGTTTTTCTATTTCTTCCGCTTCTACTGTTAATAGATCCTTAGCGACTTCTTTTTCAAGCGTTTGCATCTTGTCCCAAAATTCACCACTCATATCAAAATGTTCCTGCAGGGGGAAGAGAGCGATATTGTCCAATTCGGCCTCACCACCAAGTGCAAATGGGGTTAGGTAGTTAAAAACCATACCTTTAGGCATCGGCTGGCCATCAAGAATTTCATCCTTGTGGAGAATCCAAGGGGCAATACTAAAATAATCCCTAATAAATTCACTATTATCAGCGAGTAATTCCGTAAAGGCCTCGAGATTCTCGCTAATCGGTTCTAAATCGCCATCAACAGTATCTAGGAAAAAGACTTCTGTGTTTTCTGGGTTAATTAGAAAAGCATCACCAAAAACAGTCACAAAAATAAGTTCTAATTCTTCGGGAACTAACCAGTTCCAGGCTTTCAGTAATTCTGCTTTGCTTACTGAACTGTGATCAACGGTAATATCGCTAATTGTAAAATTGGCATCTTCTTTAGGCATTGCTGCAAATTCCTTTTGAGTTGTCATGGTTTGAACTTTTGCTGAAAGGCAACTTCGTCCATAGAATAGTAACGTACCGCATCAATTAAGCTGAGAATAACGGCTAGGGGTAAAAAGATTTGGGAAATGATTAAATATACTAATCCCATAAGGATTTGGTTTAAGTAAAAGCGGTGAACTCCCAACCAACCCAGTAAAATCGC
>JAAYRZ010000226.1 GCA_012518515.1 Alcaligenaceae bacterium | reverse complement strand
GACTATTCAGAAGATATTAATGGCAAGCTCTACTTTGTTCATAGTGATGGCAGTGGGCAGCCTTTTTTAGTAACTAATGAATCTCAAGAGGCTGTATGGTTAGCAGATAATGACACCTTTGGTCAAAGCCACCCCATCATCGAACACATCGAGTTTAATCTACGTTTACCGGGTCAATACTATGATGCAGAAAGCGGCCTGCATCAAAACCTATATCGTAATTACGATCCCGAAGTAGGTCATTACCTTGAACCCGACCCACTAGGCCCTGTTAGCAGTAATGATGTCTTTGGCTATGCTAATCAAAACCCTCGCCAATTTGTCGATCCGCTCGGTTTATTAATGTTTGTCTTTGATGGTACAACCAACACACCCAGCTCACAAACCAATGCCTACAAGCTAGGTCAACTCTACAATGAAGGTCCTATGCACTACATAGAAGGCATCGGGACCAAAGAAGCACAAAATAAAGTTTATAATTTCTTTCAAAACTACCACAAAGAAATGGAAACGGTTCATAAAGTTTCTGAGTCTTCGATGATTCAGCGCATGTACGCTCGCTCACTGCTCGAATGGCAAATGCCAGAATTTATACCTGCAGTAAATGAAGACAAACTCTTTGCTAACATGGCACCCTATATGCTCAACATGCAATGGATGCAATTAATTGAAGAACTAAGCAAAATCACAACCTACGGGCCTTTAGTAGAAAACACACATAATATTGATTTATCCGGTTTCTCCAGAGGTGCTGCCTTAGCCAGTATTTTCGCTAATAAAATATATGAATACACTAATTTTGGCTATTTTGAATACACCGCTAAGTGGTTACCTCCTGGCCAGCAACAAATCAAAGCCTGCGTCAATCTACGCTTTGTTGGTCTCTTTGACACAGTACATCAACTGGGCGCCCTAGGAAAGGATAATCAACACTTTGATTACACCGCCTCACCGGCGTGGTCTACATTTGCTCATGCCATCGCTCTTAATGAACATCGTAAAATTATGCCGCTTACTCGCTTTAAAGATAAGAGGACGACTAATGTTTACGAACAAGGCTTTTTAGGCAATCACTCCGATATCGGTGGTAGCATTTTCCCCAAAGATTTAACTGCTAGCAGTAACCCTATGCGTGGCAGCTATGGAGACTTGGGCAATATTCCTCTAAATTGGATGTATGATATGGCCTTAGAAGTAGAAATGGATCTAAAGCCACTAGACTCTTTGAGTCAATGGCAACTCCACACCCTACAAAACCCGCTCTTACACCTAAACAGTCAAGATGAGACTGTTAATACGAGTAGTCGTTGGTTAGGTTTTGATAGAAGAATCTATTCTGCAACTGGGGAAAATCAAGGTTTACAATCACGCCACAAAGAACTAGGTGCTTCATTACGTAAAGAGCATGTTGCTTTTGTTGATTTTAAAACTTCTGGTCTAGGTTGGTCATATCATGATAGCTATGGTGAGGGCTACCCCCATGGTCTCGTCAGAGGACAAGAGTATCTAAACTTTTTATCTACTTCTACTAAATGGAATTCTTCCCTTCAGGTAATATCCCAACAACAGCAATAGTAGCCCTTCGTGCTATCATTACACATTGATTTTTATAAGATTATTTTTTAACCACTATTTATTGTTTAAGTCGCCATCTGATTAG
>JAAYRZ010000243.1 GCA_012518515.1 Alcaligenaceae bacterium | reverse complement strand
GTAGTTTGGTGGAATACGCTGCATCAGGGAGCCAGTATTAGCATGAGTCGTGGTGTCTCTATTCATCCCGATATGTTTTATGCCTTGTTATTTATGACTTTTGCTGCTTGGGCTTATGCCATCGGGGTAATTTTACGTCGAGCACGTTGGTTGTTGCTTAATAAATACGCCCATAGTGATTGGGCGCAGCAATTATTGCTTGGCAAGGAGGGCTGATTATGTATTGGCAGTCCTTTAGTGATTTTTTTGCCATGGACGGTCATGGCGTTTATGTTTGGTCAGTTTTTTTATTGACTGTGTTGTTGGTTGTAGTGGAGTTATTTTCTTTGGCGCAGTTAAAACAAAAAACACAGAAGCGTTTCCGTAGGATTCGGCTTTTAGCTTCTAAAAAAGGTGATAAATGAATAAGAGGCAAAAGAGGTTGCTTTGGGTTGTGGTGTTAGTGCTGGTTTTAATTACCTGTACGGTGTTGGTAGTCAATGCTTTACGTAACAATATGGTGTTTTTTCATACACCAACAGAAGTTCGTGCTGATAAGGTAGCGGTCGACAAGTATGTGCGTGTGGGTGGTTTAGTAAAGCCAGGTACCTTAGTTAAGCACAAAGGCTCGGTACAAATTGATTTTGATTTGGTTGATGATTGGGATTCTATTCCAGTGAGTTATGAGGGACTTTTACCTGATTTATTTGGTGAGGGTCAAGGTGCGGTTTTAGAGGGTGAGTGGAATGGTGAGCGTTTTATAGCGACCCGAGTGTTTGCCAAACATGATGAAAACTACATGCCGCCAGAGGTTGCAAAGGCAGCCTCTGGTATGCACGAAAAATACACTGGTGGAGCAATCCCTCTCGATGGTTCTAAAGCAGAGGCTGCGCAATGATTTGGGTGAATTTAGGTAGTTTCACCTTGCTATTAGGGGTGATGTTTGCACTGTTTACTTCTATTGCCGCTTTTTATGCAGCTCAAAAGCGCAATGACCTAATACCATTGGTCAAGCTGGGTGGTACTCTAACTAATCTTTTAGTATTGGTCGCTTTTATTGCGCTTTTAGTCGTCCTGGTCAATGACTTATTCTATGTGCGTTATGTGGCCCATCACTCTAATAGTCAATTACCGATTTTTTATAAGATTTCTGCAGCATGGGGAGGGCATGAAGGTTCTCTTTTGTTCTGGGCTTTGCTACTGGGAATTTGGAATCAAATCTTTCAACGTTGGGCTAAAAGTCTGACGCCTGGCTTGGCACTTAATGCTTTAGGTGTTTTGCATGCTGTGATGACAGGGTTCTTGCTGTTTATTCTAGCAGGCTCTAGTCCTTTTACCTTGATAGACCCAGCGCCACCCGAGGGTGCAGATCTAAATCCTCTGTTACAAGACATTGGTCTGGTGATTCACCCTCCTTTTTTGTATTTGGGCTACGTTGGTACGACCCATGTATTTGCTTTGTCTCTAGCGGCTCTAATAACGGGTGAAGCGGGAAGGGCTTGGGCTAGTAGTTGTCGTCCATGGGCGTTAGCTGCTTGGGGCTTTTTGTCCATCGGTATTCTGATTGGTAGCATGTGGGCCTACTATGAGCTAGGTTGGGGTGGCTGGTGGTTTTGGGATCCAGTCGAAAATGCTTCACTGATGCCATGGTTCTGTCTGACGGCATTAATTCATTGCTTGTTAGTTGC
>JAAYRZ010000225.1 GCA_012518515.1 Alcaligenaceae bacterium | reverse complement strand
CAAATGGCATGGCGCCTCAACAAGGTAACGGTAGTGTATTGACTGCTATTGCTTCAGGTGCTAAGCCTTATGGTGTATTGGTCGATTACATGGCGATTCGTGAAAAAGCCAAAGGTTCTCCGGTTGAATTCGTTTTTCCTGACGAAGGGGTAAGCTTGGTTACTGAGCCTATCGCTATCTTAAAAGACACAAAAAATCCGGAGTTAGCACGTAAGTTTGTCGACTTCGTCTTATCTGCCGAAGGCCAACAACTGGTCGTTGAGCAAGGCTACTTGCCAGCACGCAACAACATGGACTCTCCGGTTGGTTTTCCTCCACGAGATCAAATCAAATTATTACCTTTCGATGCGGCCAAGTCCTTAGAAAATGCTGAGACGGATAAAGAAACATTCGCTGAAATCTTCAACTAGTACTACTTCATCCGCCCTCTCTCGCCCATTGATTTATGGGCTACTGTTGATACTTGTCATCATCAGTGCCCTACCCACCCTGCGCCTGTTAAGTCAGGCGCTTATTGACCTCAGTTGGGGTGGCGACTCCTCTTCTTCACTGGCTAAGATTTTATCGGATAGTAATACTTGGAAAGCCCTTTGGCACAGTATCTATACCTCATTCATGGCAATGTGTGTATCCCTGTTGCTAGGAGCTGGCCTTGCGTTTTTTATTAGCTTGACTGATATCCGTGCAAAGGCGCTCTGGGTATTCATGTTCATGCTACCCATGATGATCCCACCTCAAGTAATGGCATTAAGCTGGTTACAGTTAATGGGCCCAAATAGTGTGCTCTTAAAAAGTATTGGCATGGCACCTCCCTTGGGAAGTAAACAGCCTTTATATTCTGCTTGGGGGATTATTTTATTAATGGGAGTACAGCATGCTCCATTGGTTTTTTTAACCCTAAGAGCAAACTTATTAAATTTACCCAAAGAGCTAATTGAAGCGGCTCGCTTAAGTGGTGCCTCTCAATACAAAGTAGTGCGAGATATGATTTTACCGCTCTGCAAAAATGGTTTATGGGCAGCAGCAGCGATTGCTTTTCTTTCAGCATTAGGTAATTTCGGTATACCCGCCATGCTAGGTATACCGGTTTCCTACTATGTCTTACCCACTCTTATTTATCAGAAAATGGCTGACTTCGGACCTACTATGATTAACGAAGTATCCAGCCTGTCCTTGTTAATTGCTGTGTTAGCCGTTGCCGTAGTGTCGATACAGCAGCATTTTCAAAAACGTATGGCCTTAACTGGCTTACCTGGACGTCCCTTAGCTTTTAATCTAGGGCCATGGAAAATTGTCAGTGAAGTGACGATGATCGTGATTTTAATGGCGATTTTGGTCGTTCCTATGCTTGCTTTACTGGCCAGCTCCCTAGTTCCTGCTCAGGGTATTGCACTGACTTGGAATAACTTAACACTAAGCAGTTATGAACAAATAGTCATGTCACAAAGCATCACTTGGCGGGCCTTTAAAAATAGCTTTATTCTGGCGAGCTCTGCTGCCCTGATTATCGTCTTACTGTCATTACCCATGGTCTACTGGTTTAATCGCGACAATAGTCGTCTTGTGACGCTCAGTAAAGTACTTATGGACATACCCTATGCCTTACCTGGTGTCGTTCTCTCCATTGCATGCATTTTACTATTCGTAAAGCCCATACCGCTGATTCAACTTAGCTTGTACGGTACCTTGTGGATTATTTTATTCGCTTATATCTCACGTTTTTTTGCGGTTGGTTTTAAACCTGTCATAAGCAGTATGATGCAAATAGATACCTCACTTGAAGAGTCTGCACAGCTATGTGGTGCCAGTTTAGCTCAACGGATGCGCGATATTATTATTCCTTTACTCGCACCAGCGGTTTTTGCAGGATTTATTTTAGTTTTTTTAATAGCTTTTAATGAATTGACTGTTTCAGCCCTCTTATGGAGTGCGGGTAACGAAACCATTGGTGTATTGATTTTTAATTTACAAGAAAGCGGTGATGTAGTAATGGCAGCAGCTGTATCCGTCGTAGTGGTAGCTTTAGTAGCATCACTCATGTTTAGTCTAACTCTTTTATCTAAACGTTTGCCACAAGGAGTGATTCCATGGCAGAACTAATCTTAGATGGTATTAGCAAGTATTACGGAGATACTGCTGTCATTAATGAGGTGAGTCTGAGCGTTGAACCTGGCCAGTTTGTGGCTCTGTTGGGACCTAGTGGTTGTGGTAAAACCACCGTCTTACGTTGTATTGCCGGTTTTGAACAACTGGATGCAGGGCGTATTCTTTTAGGTAAAAAAACCTTATCGTCTAAAAAGAAGCAGATTGCGCCTGAGCAACGCCAAATGAGCATGGTCTTCCAATCTTATGCGTTATGGCCACATATGAACGTCATGGACAATGTTGGTTATGCTTTAAAATTAAAAGGGATTAACGGAACGACCTATAAAAGACAAATTAATGAAGCACTTGATGCAGTAAATATGCAGCATTTGCTAAACCGTATGCCCTCAGAACTAAGCGGCGGCCAACGACAACGTGTTGCCTTAGCACGTTGCCTAGTCTCTGCACCCAAAGTGATTCTTCTGGATGAACCTCTAGCTAATCTTGATCGACACTTACGCGCGTCGATGGAACAAATCTTTAGAGATTTTCACCAACGCAGTGCCACGACCTTTATTTACGTGACTCATGATCAAGCTGAAGCCATGGCACTAGCGGATAAGGTGGCGGTCATGAATCATGGACAAATAGTACAATGTGATAGCCCGGAAACGCTTTATAACTACCCGGAAACCGAATGGACAGCGCAATTTATTGGACAAGGTTCCATTTTATATTGTCACACAATACCTAAAGGCAACGGACGAGTTCTATCCGGTGCTGACATCATTGGCGCCTTAAAAAGTCGACCGGGTGATTCACAAACATTGTCTAATACAAATACACATGCCATTTTAATCCGACCTCAACATATTCGCCTACTTAACCATGATGATGCTCACTCATCTAATTTAAGAAATCTCACGGCAACAGTCACTGAGCGTGTATTTAAAGGGGAACGTTATCACTACCAAGCGATCGTAGCCTCTAAGCAGCCACTCGACTTTTATCATGAACAAAAGCTACATATTGGTCAAACACTTCAACTAACAATCGACAAAGGCTATCTACTTCGTAGATAAATATCCGTATCCGTTGCAATAACACTTGCCTAACTAGTAAAGCCGATAATAGACATCTGATACCACTTAAGCTAATCTATTCTTTCGCTTAGCTCAAAACATGTAAGGATAAGGAGATTGCCATGACTACTATCCCTCGGATGACCAATCTGTTTTTGCAACTCGGCTTAGATGCAAGCGAAGAGGCCATTGCTGAGTTTATCGGTCAACACCAATTACCAGCTGATATTCATATTATTGATGCCCCTTTCTGGACAGAGGCTCAACGTCAATTTATCGCAGAAAAACTGGAAATTGATGGAACATGGACCACCATCGTTGATCAGCTTAATGAATCACTTCACGAAGACTCCGTAAAGCAACAGACGCTCCAAGACAAGTAATTACTCATCTTAAAGCCGGCGCTGCTAAAAACAGCAGGCCGGACTTTTATCTTAT
>JAAYRZ010000224.1 GCA_012518515.1 Alcaligenaceae bacterium | reverse complement strand
GCTATACCTTAGGCAAAGGCCATATGTTATTTTTCTATACTCGCCTTGGCTATTTGGCTAAACGTCACGCGGAACTCATTCAAGAAATGAAAAGGCGTAATTACAACCCTTCCTTTAGTGGCGTACGCCGTGAAGACTTTCCAAATATTCCGGATAACTTTTGGAAGGACTGGGAACCAACCCCTGAGGCTCAAGCCATCAATCGCCAACGCATCAAGGAACGCAGTAAGTAATTAAAAAATGGCAGCCCCCTGCGCCACCGGCTGCCATTTTTCACCTCCCATCCCGAGATGTAAGGTGGCACAGTCATAGGCTTCTTGGAAGAAACTTCTTCGATCACTTTCCTTTAATCCCGTCTGTAACATCAGCGTTTCTCTCAGTGGGTGATGACTGGTAATTAAATACTCATTGCGACGATGTAGCCTCCCCAGTAGCTCAACCGAAGGTAAGCGGTCAAACTTACCACTTTCACCCCGATTGCATCGAGTACAGGACAAAACTAAATTAGCCACCCCATCAATGGGTTTTTGATCGTCACAATGACGCAACTTGTGCGGGAAGAAGTGATCGACATCCGCCGAGTGTTCATGCAGCTGCTCAATGGTAATGGGCGCATAACAATAAAAACAGCGACTCTTCTGATAACCGTTTAAAGCGGGTTTCACCGGTGTCACGTTAACCCGTCTGATTTTATTATCCGCTGTTAGAAGCCCCTGACCATCATGTTCAATCTGTACCAGTTGACGCGGTAAATTCATATCCCATGCCGTTTCAACTAAACGCCACCTAGCCTCAGTTTCTTCATATAAATTATAAGAGTCAGGCTGTTCAAACAACTCGAAGACTTCATCCCTCAGGATAATGCCTTTCTGCGTTTTACGTTCATCCTCAAAAAAACGTTTAGGGACCTCACTTCCATGCACATTATGAAAAGCATCGATAACGTTCACAAAACCAAATTGAACCGTCTTTTCAATTAGCTCTTCCTGTGAAATTTTGCCTGCATTAAAAGCGCGACAAAAGTCTAAAAACTTACTCGAAGCAGATGTTGCTTGTTTATTAACCGTTTTTAAATGTTCACAAATATGCCGACTAAATGGTTCAGCTAACTGATCTAGCCTAATTAGGGTCTGACCTTTATCTTTAAGCTCATAGAGAGACTTAGCTAAGGCAAACTTATAAGAGGCCACATTACGGCCAAATAAAATAATCGAGCGCCAGTAATTTTCAAGGCTTGGTTCAATCTCATAAAATACAGACATACGGCACCTTTCTTTTAAGACATTATTGCTTCTGAATTAGCAGGTTTAACCACTTTTCTTGGCGATCAGGACGTTGGTCTACAGTCAGCCACAGCTTTAACAAAGTATGCGGAACGACCTGCTGTAGTATGCTCTCGGCCTGCTGCTCATTCAAATCAGTAAAATAGCGTCCATCTTTTTCACGGTCACTATCACCATATTTAAATGACATATAAATCACGCCACTGGGTTTAAGTGATCTGAGCATTCGACCTATTACTTCAGGCAATCGCTCTCTTTCACAATGGAGTAATGAGGCACAAGCCCAGATTCCATCGTAAATCTCGACATCCTCAAGTTCATAAAAACTTTGCTGTCGGACCGGAATGCCCGTCAGTTCTGTAGCCTTCTTAACCAAAGCCTCTGAATAATCCATCGCATCTACTTGATAGCCTTTATTTTTAAAAGCCAAGCTATCTCGCCCCGAACCACAACCTAAATCCAATATTCGAGCAGTAGGGCTTAAGTTCTCCAGAAAAGGCTGATAAAGACTTTCCATATCCACTGAAAAAGTAGAAGCCGCAAAATCCTCTGCGTGTTCATTGTAGTAAGCGATTGTTTTCATGAATGCCAAAAAGTATTTGTACGTAGTTATAGTCTACTAAAAATAAGCAGCTAGCAACGCAACTCGGTGGATCGTTAGCGACACGAAGGGCATAATGAGCAAAACAGCAGCGGAAATTATTATGGCTTTAAATATTATTTGGATGTTTTTCTTTTTTATTACCTTCGGTGTGGCGGTGATAAAACTGCTTAATGGTGACACAGAAGTATTTCAGG
>JAAYRZ010000223.1 GCA_012518515.1 Alcaligenaceae bacterium | reverse complement strand
TTAGCTTGTGCAGAGACTTCGCCTGTAGGTAAGGGCGTCGGGCCAAGAACCCACCGAAGCGAGTCAGGCGATGGTCGCCTGAACGCCGTAGGAATCCCCGTTCTTTAGGGCGGGGAGGATGTCAAATATTCTTTATAAAGGAAAAAGGGGAATTTCGTGGCTAAGTCAAAATTGAGAAATCCTTTTATTATTGTTTTAGTGATTGCCCTGATTGGGGTAGCCGCTTGGTATTTTCTGTCTAATACCGTCAATAAAAAAGCAGAAGAGCAATTACAGTTATTTTTAATTGAAAATAATCTCCAAGACCAGGTTAAATGGGAGTCGCTTGAGGCGAGTCCAAGTGGTACGGCCAGCTTAAAGAAGGTCAGTTTTATCGATACTGAGGGTGAGCTTTTTATGACCGCCGAGGAACTACATCTAAAGCATTTCAAACAAGATGAGATGGTGCTAGAGACAGAGGTAGAGGTTAAAGGCCTTGTAGATGTTAGTGGGCTTGCTTTCCAGGAGCAGTTAAATGGCGTTTACGAGTTAGTTGGGCTAGAGTCACCGAATTATATTGATTTGTCTTGGCAAATAAATCTGGATAATACGCAGCAGAAGTCGGTTATGAATAGTGATATTTTATTTCCAGAATTGTTTGTTGTAGAAACTGAGATCATTACTGATAATCCTGAAAAAATCAGAGAACTAAGTAAGCTAGTTAACGAGTCTGCAGGGCTTGAAGAGCCTAGCGAAACAGAAATTCTTGCTCTGTTTGATATGATGAGTGATATAAAAATTCAAAACCTCAATATTGGTCTAGTTGAGAAAGGTGGGGTTGAAAAACTACGTCATGAATTTATTAAATCAGAATTGGATGTCGAAGCTGAGGCGATAGAGTCAGAACAGGGGCAAGAATTACTGGCTCAGGAGATTGCTACTGGTAGAGAAGAGTGTCTGCGCGAAGCGGAGTTAGGAGTGGTACTCAAGGATCAAGAAAGCGCATGTAATCGCATCTTTGATTTTATAAGTGGTACAGATGATGCGATCAAGTTCAAAGCATCCTTAGCTAAACCGGTGTCCTTTGATGAAATCCTGATGTACAGCTTGATGGGCGTTGGTCCAGAAGTTATGGTCGAAGAATATGGTTTGAGTGTTGAGGTTGAGTAGTTAGTCGGGGGCTTAACTTCGTTATTCATAAAAAATATAGGCGTAATCTTGAGGTTACGCCTATATTTTTTATAGTCTCGGCATTAACTTTTTGCGTAGCTTTCAAGGTCGCGTAAAATTTTGTCAAGATTATTAAGGCTGTTATTTTGTGGTTTATCTTGTTCATCGTGTAACAAGGTGCTTGGCCTATTATCGTAGAAAATGTCACGCTGTTGGTGTTCTATACCATCACGACTTAAGCGTTCAAGCGGATCTTTGCTAAGAGCTTCATCCAGCTCTATTGCCGTTATTTCAGCTAGTGGATCTTCCGTATTACGTACTGTGGCTGAGGCCATTTCAAAAGGGTGTACTTCCTGATAGTTAGGCTCTACTCCAATAGGGACAACACCATTACCACTAAACAAATCATCGAATACGGAAGGGCTTTCCTGTGGCTTCAGCTTCTCCGTCGGCTTTACTGCTTCTACGTTTGATTTAGGGGTTGTTTCCTTAGTAGTCAGAAGATGAAGAGGTGCTTCAGTGTGTTCGGGGTTTAGTGCTAGATAGCTCTGTGGTGGGGAGGCAGAGTGCTCAGAAAGAGATTGGATGAGGGCCTGTTGAGTGCCTGGCATCGGCATGACAGTAGGCGCTCTGACGGAATGTTGTTCTCCGGCTGGAACTTCTGGCTCAGCTGTGGGAGTCTCTGGAGCAGAGAGCCCCTCAAGCTGAAATTTAAAATTACCGCAAGTAAACTGACTCGTCTCTTGTAAGTTAAGAGATTGACCTACTCTGATGCTGTGATTGCCTATCAGAATAGGTGTCGCTGCTAAATTACGAATTTCAATCTCACCTGTTTTTTTGACTTTAATCGCTGCTTGAAAAAGACTGATAGATACAGAGGGATCTGGTAATACGATCTGATTTTCAGGACTACGTCCGAAGGTGGCTCCTG
>JAAYRZ010000222.1 GCA_012518515.1 Alcaligenaceae bacterium | reverse complement strand
TACTAGAGGATTTTTCTAGCCCTGAAGCTGAAGATGTCCTTGATGATTTAGCCGAGATGGTGTTGCGCCGTGGCGGTGAAGTAAAAATCATTCCGAGTCAGTATATGCCGACGGATACAGGTCTAGCGTCTATTTATCGCTTTTAATTGATACTAGTTGTAATAGCAAAAGGATGAGCTATGCCCTGATCACTTTAGGTTGATCGGGGCATTTTTATCGAAATAACCTAGTAGTTTTGCTTGGGCTAATAAAGAAAATAGTTAACAACTTCATAATTTTGAAATATTACTTTCATAGAATAGTGTAATATTTGAGTTAACTAAACAACATTTATCTGTGGAGAGATTATGTCAGAAGTATTTGTGGTTTCAGCAATGAGAAGCGCTATTGGTGGTTTTGGCGGTACCTTAAAGGATGTCCCACCTCATGAATTAGGAACAACCGTGATTAAAGCTGCTTTAGAAAAGGCAGGCGTTTCTGGTGAAGACGTTGGTCATGTGGTTGTTGGTCATGTTGTTAATACAGAGCCAAGAGATCAGTATTTGTCGCGTTTAGCTTCAGTTAATGCGGGTGTTTCTAAAGAAACGCCGGCGATGAACGTCAACCGTTTATGTGGTTCTGGTTTGCAAGCGATCATTTCTGCTGCTCAGTCTATTAAATTAGGTGATGCAGATGTGGCAATCGGTGCTGGTGTTGAGGTCATGAGCCGTGGTCCATACATTACTCCTAGCTTACGCTGGGGTGCTCGTATGGGTGATAATAAAATCGTTGACATGATGACCGGTGCTCTAACTGATCCATTCGAAGTGGTTCATATGGGTGTTACTGCAGAAAACGTAGCCAAAGAATTTGATATTTCTCGTGAAGAGCAAGACGAGTTGGCTGTAGAATCTCACCGCCGTGCGATTAATGCCATTGAAAAAGGTTATTTTAAAGAGCAAATTGTTCCAGTTACGATTAAAACTCGTAAAGGCGAGATCGTGTTTGACACGGATGAGCATGCACGTGCTGATGTGACTCTTGAGGGCTTAGCTAAATTACGTCCTGCTTTCGTTAGAGAAAACGGTACAGTAACTGCTGGTAATGCTTCCGGTATTAATGACGGTGCTGCAGCGGTTGTTCTGATGAGCGAAGATGCGGTCAAAAAGCATGGTGCTAAGCCTTTAGCACGTTTAGTCTCCTATGCGCACGCTGGGGTAGAACCGCATATCATGGGCATTGGTCCTGTTCCTGCTTCTAAAAAGGCCTTAGAAAAAGCAGGTCTTAAGGTTGAGGATATGGATGTGATTGAGGCGAACGAAGCCTTTGCTGCACAAGCCTTAGCCGTATCCAAAGGCTTAGGCTTTGACCCAGCTAAAGTAAACCCGAACGGTAGTGGTGTCGGCTTAGGCCATCCGATTGGTGCGACTGGTGCTATTATCACGACTAAAGCAATTCACGAATTACATCGTACCGGCGGTAAATATGCATTAGTTACAATGTGTATTGGTGGCGGTCAGGGTATTGCCGCAATTTTTGAGCGTGTAGAGTAATTTCTGTTCGTTTAAAATTGTAGTTGAAGAGCCGTTTCCTTTAATGGAAACGGCTTTTTAGATCAT
>JAAYRZ010000221.1 GCA_012518515.1 Alcaligenaceae bacterium | reverse complement strand
CCGAATAACAAAGGCAAACAAATACATAGCCAATGCGCCAACATTTTGCTGTAAATCAAATACAGCGCATCAACGGGTGAGAGCAGCATCTGAGCCAGACTACCATCTTGAAAATCATCTTCAAAAATCAATGACAATGACAATAAATTAGCTAATAAAGCGGCTATCATCATCACGCCCAAACCGATTTGTTGTAAAAACTTCGGATCTGAGTTTATGGCCAAGGGAAATAAAGCAGCAACTAGCAATAAAAAAAAGACCGTCCGATAAATAGCAGATCGGTTCTTTAACATTAATTGCACTTCACGAATCGTTAAGGACAAAAACATACTTTACTCGCCCACATTATCATGCTCAACACCGGTCAAATGTAATGATCGTACTTTCAACGCATGACATTGCTCAGTGTGACTCACCATAATTACGGCCCCATTATCAGCAATATGCTCTGCTATCCATAACTCAAGGCGCTCAACTGCTTGACGATCCAATGAGTTAAATGGCTCATCTAACAACCACAGTCCTCGTCGCCCAAATAAACGTAGTCGAGCTAATGAAATCTGCTTTTGTTGTCCTTGTGACAACAAGCCTGCAGGCTCATCTAGCAAAGTTGATAAAGCAACCTCCTCAGCCCACTCAAGAGTCTCTGAGGCTGATAACTTTATCTTGGCCCACAACGCTTGACGTTTTAGATTTTCTCTAATACTCAAACGAGGATTAACTGCATTTTGCTGGCGGCAATAGTGAAACAATCCCTTCGATGCAGCCTCAATGGTAGATAACTCACGCATTGAATCTCGATCATCACCAAACCAGACAATGCGACCCTCTTCAGGCGTATTTAAGCCAACCAATAAATCTAATAAAGAGCTTTTGCCGCTACCATTATCACCTCGTAAATGCCAGAGTTGACCTTGTTGTATCTGGAAACTCAGTCCATCAAATAGCAACTGGTCGCGCCGACTTAAACTCAGCTTTTGAGCGCTTAATAACAACTCAGCCACTCTTAGTGAATTGTATGATTGCCACTAGATGCGCTGCTCATAGCCTCTGCCACTTGACCGCTCAGCTCATCATCTTGTCCATCCAACATCGCCTCAGCATCAGTGCGCACATAGCTTAATAGCAATTGCCCCATGGCCGGATAAAAGTTAAAGCTTAAATCAGGGACTTGCTGCAATCGCTCAGCCCATTGCTCTAGCCAGCTAAGTAAAGCATCGCTCAAAAACTCATACTGCTCAGTTAGTTGACGTTGAATTTCAATTGGGTCGGTAATATCAGCCACCTCATTACACCAATCAACCATTACAGCTAAATAAACGGCCAAATGGTCAGCGGGTTCCCTAAAGTCCTCATGCAACTGTAGCTGGTTACCCTGTAAAAACTCAGTCATGCGTGCATTAGCATCGCCATACAGCAACTTGTCCTCTCCAAGAAAATACGAGGCATAAGGTAAAGCCGAACTTCGACTATCTAGTAAAAAACAAGAAGCAAAATCAGCCATCAAGTTAATACGCTCATCTTCCGTACCTTTCAGAGAGGAAGCAAACTCTTCCAGAGGAGATACTTCTGCTTCAAAACCGATCTGCTTAAGTACTCCAAGCAGGGCTGCCAAATCATCACCACTATAAAATTCAAAGGCTTGCTTTGATAACTCAGTTGCAAAAGCACCGGCAAACCAGCCATAAAATGCGGAACGCTGCTGGTTAATTTTTTTCCAATTGTGTTCTAATTCTTTATCCATTATCTATTCAGTATTAAAAGTGCATTGAATCAATCGACTGATTTAAATTTTAATTGATTTAACATGACACAAAAAGGCTGAGCCATTGTGGTCAGCCTTTTTGCACGTTGAAACTATTCAACCAAAAAATCAATCATGATCAGATGAATAGTGTCAGTTTATTTTTAATCGTTAAAAAGAAACTGACGCACCAATCAACCAAGCCGAAAAAAGGCGCTTAAGAAACCTCTTCCTCTTCTTCTTCCGGATCTGGGATTGGATTAACTGGATTACCCTCAATATCCACCTCAATCGGACCACCAAATGAAGTTACCGCTGGCGCTTCACCACGGAAGAACTCCACCTCAACCAAACAAGTATTAGCACTCGGCCCTTGCGCTAGTTGAGAAGTACCGACATCCAGTGTCACTGTATTTGGGTCACCATAGGTGTCTAAAGCGCCTACTTCTGGACCCGTTGGACCATACCACGCACCTTCCTGAATACGTATAACGCCTTTAGGGAAATTAGGTGAAACGACTAAACCAGCCAACAGCTGACCACGGTCATTAAAGACACGCACTAAGTCTCCGGACTTAAGACCACGCATCATGGCATCCTCAGGCCCCATATAGATAGGCTCCCTACCCTGAACTGTATAAACTGCACGACGAGTTTCGGATTCGTTAGTTTGTGAGTGTAAGCGAGTATCAGGGTGAACAGATTGCAACCATAAGGGATACTTTTCAGAACCTGGTCCACCATGAGAACGCTCAACCTTCTCCATCCAGATAGGGTG
>JAAYRZ010000220.1 GCA_012518515.1 Alcaligenaceae bacterium | reverse complement strand
CATGTAAATCGCAGGCCCACTTTAGTAGCAATCTTAAGTCATGAGGCCATTCCTCTTGTTCAGTTTTGCTGAGCGTTAGTGCTGAATCATACAATGCGGTAGCTAGTTGACAGACACGTAGTGCCTGCTTGGTATCAACTCGATAGCGGTGCATATATTGTGAGACGGTGCCTGCACGAATGTCTGAAGCGGTCTTACGACCTAACATATCATATAAAACACCTACTCTTAAGGCACCTTCACCTTGACCCATTTGCTTGATCTTGAGTTCTTTGAAGGCAGCCATCATGATGGCTAAACCGGCAGGTAAGACCTCAATGCGGTCTTCTCTTAGGTCGAGGAGTAGGGGGGAGTTAGCTGATCCTGTTTTTATCAAGATTTTTTTAAGCTTTTCCATACCTGCTAGGGTGATACCTCGCTCGGAGAACCCTGAGGCTTGTAAGACAGCAACTAAGGCTTTGGCTGAACCGGATGAACCAAAAGCTTCAGACCAACCAACTGCACGATAAGTTCTGCTCAGTACCTGAATCTGGTTACGAGCGTTGATCTCTGCTTGTCTAAAGGCTTCGGCGGTAACGATCCCCCCCGGAAAGTAAAGTTTGGTAAATGATACACAGCCGATAGCTAAGGATTTAAGTAATATCGATTGGTAACCATTGCCTATAATAAACTCAGTGGAGCCACCACCAATATCAATAACCAAACGATTTTTATCTGATACAGGTAGCTCATGTGCAACACCAGAGAATACTAAACGTGCTTCTTCGGGGCCTGAAACTACTTCAATAGGAAAGCCTAAAGCCTCTTCTGCTTTTCTAAGTAGAACTTCACGATTTTTGGCAACCCGAAAAGTATTAGTTGCTACGGCACGTACTTGATTAGGGTGAAAGTCTTTAATGCGTTCTGCAAAACGATTTAAAACTCCTACGGCACGTTCGATAGCTTCATCACTTAATACCTTGGCATCATTCAAGCCAGCGGCTAAACGTACAGTTTCTTTAAGACGATCAATGGCAAAGACATAGGCCTCACCATTACGTTCTTCAATTCGGCCTACTGATAAACGAAAGCTGTTTGAACCCAAGTCTACAGCGGCAAGTAAATTATTATTTTCCATATGGTTTTGTGTGTCTAATAACGCAAATATTGTACCTAAGATTTTGTTTTAAAAGGAGAACATCGAGATGTTTTTAAACCACAAAAGCATTGGGTAGGAATTAGGTGTTGAGTGTAATATTCTTGTAATATACGGTTTGTACAATTTTGCTTGTAGATAGATGCTTCGATAGTATTTCGCTTTCGAACTTATAAATTGATGTTTACACTCTGATTTCACAAAAAGGATGATCATGTTAAAACTAGCTTTATCACGTGTATCTTTAGCAGTTGCTTTAGGTGCAGCTACTTTCACAGTACAAGCCGCTGCTTCAGTAACAGGTGCTGGTGCTTCTTTCCCATACCCAATTTACGCTAAATGGGCTGCTGATTACCATGAAGCTACTGGTAACCGTATCAACTATCAGTCTATCGGTTCAGGCGGTGGTCAGCAACAAATTATTGCTAAAACCGTTGATTTCGGTGCTTCTGATGACCCATTACCAGGCGAGAAATTAGAAGAAACTAACTTATTACAGTTCCCAGCCGTTATCGGTGGTACTGTTCCTGTTATCAACGTAGAAGGCATTGAGCCAGGTCAGTTGAAATTAACAGGTACTGTTCTTGCTGATATTTACTTAGGTAAAATCACTAAGTGGAATGATGACGCTATTACTGCTTTAAACGACGGTTTAGAGTTACCTAACTCTGATATTATCGTTGTACACCGTTCTGATGGTTCTGGTACAACTTTTGGCTGGACTAACTACTTATCTCAAGTTTCTGAAGACTGGAAAGAGAAAGTTGGTGAGGGTAAAGCAGTTAGCTGGCCTGTAGGTCAGGGTGGTAAGGGTAACGAAGGTGTTGCTGGTTACGTTCGTCAATTAGCTAACTCAATCGGTTACGTTGAGTATGCTTATGCTAAGCAAAATGATTTGTCTTGGACTCAGTTGCAAAACCGCGAAGGTGAATTTGTTCAGCCTGAGCAAAGTTCTTTTGCCGCAGCCGCTGCTAACGCTGACTGGGCTTCTGCTCCTGGTATGGGTGTTGTTCTTAACAATGAGCCAGGTGAAGCGTCTTGGCCTATCACTCAAGCTACCTTCATCTTGATGCACAAAGTAGCTGATAATCCAGAGCAAACTAAAGCTGCTATGGATTTCTTTGACTGGGCTTGGAAAAACGGCGCAGAGACAGCTTCTGAGTTGGATTATGTTCCTCTACCTGCAGAAGTAAGTGATGCAGTTCGTGCAGCATGGGCTTCTGAAATCAAAGCTGCGGACGGTTCTGCAGTTTGGACTGAATAATTTAGATTGAACCATTCGTAGGCCAATCTAAATAAAATAGCTTTAAATCAACTTTAAAAAACTTAAGAGTTGATTAGACTACTAGAAGGTCGGGCAGTGGATGTTATAATTTGCTGTCCGACTTTCGGTGTTTCAGTTGTAATAAATCTTAAGTAAATTGTAGTAAGTGTCTCTCGATTTTTTACGTTTTATTTGAGTCTTTTCACTGGATTGCTGATGTCAACCATTTCAGAAACTATTGTCAATAATAGTAGGTCTTCAACCCTAACTAAAGAGGCTACGGTGTCGAAGAGTTTACCTCCTCCATCAGGCAAAAATGGTGTTGGCTTAGCAGATATGATTTTTGCTAATGCTGCTCGTTTCTTTGCTTTTTTCGTATTTATTTTATTAGCAGCGATTATGCTATCGTTAGTTTACGGTAGCTGGGATTCAATTCAAGCCTTTGGCTTGTCTTTTTTATTTACGACTGAGTGGAATCCTGTTCAAGGTCAGTTTGGTGCTGTCGTACCTATTATCGGTACCTTAGTAACGGCTGGTATTGCTTTACTTATTGCTGTTCCCGCATCTTTTGGTATTGCCATGTTCTTGACTGAGCTCGCGCCTACCTGGATTCGTCGTCCGCTTGGGATTGCGGTTGAAATGTTAGCGGCAATTCCTTCAATTATTTATGGTATGTGGGGATTGTTTGTTTTTGTACCCTTATTCCAAAAACACATACAAGTGCATATTATTAATTTCTTTGCACCGATTCCTATTTTGAACCAATTTTTCGCCGGTCCCCCAATGGGTATTGGTTTATTTACCGCTGGTTTAATTCTTTCAATCATGATTATTCCTTATATCGCGTCGGTTATGCGTGATGTATTTGATGTTGTACCTGCGATGTTTAAGGAATCTGCTTACGGCCTTGGTGCGACCACATGGGAAGTGATGTGGAAAGTAGTGTTGCCATATACTAAAGGTGGTGTGGTAGGTGGAATTATGCTCGGCCTTGGTCGCGCTTTGGGTGAGACGATGGCAGTGACCTTTGTGATTGGTAATGCTTTCCGTACGCCTAATAGTATTTTCGCACCCTCTAACTCAATTGCTTCTGCAATTGCTAACGAGTTTAATGAGGCTTCAGGCATGCAGTTAGCTGCGTTGATTGAATTGGGTCTGATTTTATTCTTGATTACAACAGTTGTTCTGAGCTTGTCACGCTGGATGTTGTATCGAATGGATAAAGGCCAAGGAACTAAAACATAGTGAGCAATTAAATGACTAGTAATGTTTCTACAGTTTCCCCAAAATCGGTTGAATCGGTTTTGCATAATGGGAACAAGGTGTATCAAAAACGCCGAGTGGTTAACCGCATTATGTTAACCCTATCTTTCTTAACCTTGATTTTTGGTTTGTTCTGGTTGTTCTGGATTATTGGTACTCTGGTGGTCAAGGGTGGTTCGTCAATCACTCTGGACTTATTTATTGAGTCAACTCCAGGCCCAGGTGGTCAGGGTGGTCTAGCTAACGCCATTGTTGGTTCGGTGATGATGTCCATTGTTGCCATTATTATTGGTACACCGATTGGTATCTTGGCTGGTACATATTTAGCGGAGTATGGTGATCGTGGTTGGTTAGCGCCTGCGACCCGTTTCTTAAATGATGTACTGCTTTCAGCGCCATCTATTGTGATTGGTTTGTTTATTTACGCTATCTACGTATCACAAATAGGTCACTATTCAGGATGGGCTGGTGCATTTGCTTTAGCAATCATTGTGATACCAGTAGTTGTCAGAACCACGGATAATATGTTGCTATTAATTCCCAATAGCTTAAGAGAAGCGGCGGTGGCTTTAGGCTGTCCTAAATATCGCATGGTTCTCTCAATCTGTTATCGTGCGGCATTATCCGGAATTATTACTGGTGTTCTATTGGCCGTTGCTCGAATTTTAGGTGAAACTGCACCGTTGTTATTTACGGCATTGAATAACCAGTTTATGTCTTGGAATATGAACAAGCCAATGGCTAACTTGCCAGTAACAATTTATCAGTTTGCAGCCAGTCCTTTTGATGATTGGAATCAGTTAGCTTGGGCCGGTGCGACCTTTATTACCTTATTAGTCTTAGGTCTTAATATTGTTGCCCGTTTAGTAACTCGCTCGAAATAATTTTATAAAAGTTTTTAGGATTAAAAAATGGAAACTGTAGCACCAGAAAGAATTAGTCAAGAGGAACTGGACTTGGTTTCTCTGGATGATGCCAAGATGGAAATTAATGATTTAAATTTCTACTATGGCAAGTTCCACGCGATTAAAAATGTCAATATGCGTATTGCGCGTAATAAGGTTACCGCTTTTATCGGTCCTTCAGGTTGTGGTAAGTCGACTTTATTACGTACTTTTAATCGTATGTTTGAACTTTACCCAGGTCAGCGCGCCGAGGGTGAAATCAATATGGATGGCGAAAACTTATTAACTAGCGACACAGATATTTCTTTATTGCGTGCTAAGGTTGGTATGGTTTTCCAGAAGCCAACTCCATTCCCGATGAGCATTTACGATAACATCGCATTTGGTGTGCGCTTATTTGAAAAACTAAGTAAGCCTGATATGGATGAGCGTGTTGAATGGGCATTGCATAAGGCAGCGCTGTGGGATGAGGTTAAGGATAAGCTTGGTCAAAGTGGCCATAGTCTATCGGGCGGTCAGCAACAGCGTTTATGTATTGCACGCGGGATTTCAGTTAAACCTGAGGTTCTGTTGCTGGATGAGCCTTGTTCTGCTCTAGACCCTATTTCAACAGTCAAAATTGAAGAGTTAATCTCTGAGTTGAAAAAAGACTATACCGTAGCCATCGTTACTCACAATATGCAACAGGCGGCACGTTGCTCAGACTACACCGCCTATATGTATCTTGGTGAGCTGATGGAGTTCGGCAAGACTGATCAAATGTTTGTTAAGCCTCGTCGTAAAGAAACTCAGGACTATATTACCGGACGTTTTGGTTAGTACTGGTCGTATTAGATTAAGTTTAAGGCTCAAGGCTTATTTTGAGGCTTAGGCTGACTAACAAAGCCGAGGATTTCCTCGGCTTTGTTGCTTTCAAAAAAGCTACAAGGTGCCGACAATTGCCCTAGTGTGAGTGTCAGCTGTTTGCCGTTAGTCAGTTCGAGCAGATCGTCTTCAGTGAGTGTTCGACTACCTACTATTGTGTCATTTTCAGCGATGACTAGTGCCTTGTCTAAAAAGAGCGGTAGGTCGCGACCAATCAGCATAGCAGGACCTATATCAGTTATTGCAAATAAGCGGCCGTCGTCTGAGAAGTACCATTGCTTGATGCAGTTGATGAGCTGTCCATGGTGGGTATTCAAGCATTGTTGAGCGTCATCATAAAATAAAATAAAAGGTGCATAGAGCAAATTGACAAAGGCTTTTTGGGGACCATTTTGTATATACCATGCTCCCTTGTCGTCAACGCAATAGTTCCTATTAAAGAAATTATTGAGTTGGCTGTTTTCAATACTCTCGCCTTCGGGATTAGCAGCAAAATCCCCATCATGATGAAAACGCCACAAACCTCGAGCGCTCAGTGAGAGCCATCCATAGGCTGCAGGAACATTAGGCCATTTTTGCATAGCAGCTAAGACTTGTTCGTCCATCATGCATCTCCTTTATTAGCTCATCATGTTGTTATCATGATGTTTTAAAAAGATTTTTATTGAATTGATAAGATTTTTTGCGTTATGGGTTGTTAGAAAATTAAATATCTAGACTATTTTTTTAAGAAAATCTTGGCTAGTTCTATGGTCATACTAAAAGGCTTCTTGCTTGTCAACCTTAGGGTAGGCCACGTATAAAGAGCTTCAATCAGCTATATCTTCGTAGTCTTCCTATGATACACTCCCCACTATATTGAACCACAAGCGAGACTGTGTCATGAAGAATTTCAAGAAAACAAGTATCAATCCCCCGGTTTTTTTCTCAGCGGCTTTTCTTGTACTCTTTCTGGTTGGGCTTGCTGCTTTAGCCCCTAGCTTTACACAACAGCTATTTGAGAGTACCCAAACTTGGATCCTTGCCCATGTAAGTTGGTTTTATATTTTAACCGTTGCTCTTATTTTAATTAGTACTTGTTATTTAGCGATCAGTCGCTATGGCGACATCAAGTTAGGGCCAGACCATTCACTGCCTGATTACAAGGACTTCACTTGGTATGCCATGCTGTTCTCTACTGGTATGGGGATTGGTTTGATGTTCTTCGGGGTCGCTGAGCCCGTCATGCATTTTCTTAGCCCTCCTGTAGGTGAGGGAGGCACAGTGACAGCGGCACGTAATGCCATGAGCATCACCTTTTTCCATTGGGGTCTGCATGCTTGGTCTATTTATGTCATCGTAGGTTTAATACTGGCTTTTTTCTGCTATCGCCACGATCTGCCTCTTAAGCTTAGCTCGGCACTCTATCCCATGATTGGTGATCGTATTCACGGCAATATTGGACGAGCTGTGGATGTCTTTGCGGTAATTGGTACTGTATTCGGTGTAGCAACTTCACTGGGTTTCGGTGTAGCGCAAATTAATAGTGGTCTGGAGTATTTGTTTGGTTTACCAGTTAATACACAAGTTCAAATCTTTTTGATTGTGGTTGCTTGTGGGCTAGCAACACTATCTGTAGCTAGTGGTCTGGACCGAGGTATTAAAACACTGTCAGAAATTAACTTGGGCTTAGCTGTTTTATTGCTTTTGTTTGTCTTGATTCTTGGACCCACCGTTTTTATACTTCAAGCTTTTGTTGAAAATACCGGTAGTTATTTATCCGATATAGTGACCGCCACTTTTAATCTCTATGCCTATGATCCGAATGACTGGATTGGTGGTTGGACTCTTTTCTATTGGGGTTGGTGGATTGCTTGGTCCCCCTTTGTTGGTTTGTTTATTGCTCGTATTTCACGAGGTCGAACAATTCGTCAATTTGTACTTGGTGTGCTGTTTGTACCGGCTGGTTTTACTTTATTTTGGATGACGGTGTTTGGTGATACTGCTATCTATTATATTTTAGTCGAGGGCATGGCGAACTTTGGGGTTGTTGTGCAAGATGATGTATCCCGAGCTTTGTTTGTGTTCTTAGAGCAAATGCCGATTGCTAGTATTACATCAGTTGTAGCACTCTTCATGATCATTATTTTCTTCGTGACTTCAGCTGACTCTGGTGCTTTGGTAATTGATATCTTGGCATCCAAAGATAATATGCCTTCTCCAGTTTGGCAGCGTATATTTTGGTCTGCTTTAACCGGTGTAGTAGCCATTGCTTTGCTTTTAGCGGATGGTCTACAAGCACTGCAAACAGCAACCATTGCTAGTGCCTTACCTTTCTCCATTATTTTATTAGTGGCAATTTATGGTTTATTCAAAGCCCTAAAAACTGAGGCTACTAAGCGTCAAATTCGCTATCAAACCGTAGCACGTACACAACCAATGGTTCATGCTCAAGATTGGCAAAAGCGTTTACGTAATTTAGTTGTCTTGCCAGAGCAAAGTAAGGTGGTGCGCTTTATTAATTTAACGGTAGCGCCTGCGATGAAGGAGGTAAGTGAGGAGTTCCAGAGCTTGGGCTTTGATGTTGGAGTTGAACAAAACTTATCTGCAGAGGGTGATGCTGAAGGTTGGACCTTAAGTGTAGGGCACCATGGTGAGTATCAGGACTTTATTTATAGTGTTCGTCCTGTTGCTGAGAATCGTCCTACACTGACAACTGTTGATACAAAACGCCCTGATAATCAAAGTTATTATCGAGCGGAAGTGCATTTAAGTGAGGGTGGTCAAGATTATGACATCATGGGTTGGACTGAAGATGATGTGATCGCAGATATTCTTGACCAGTATGAACGTCATCGTCATTTTTTACATATGGTGCACGATAATGAAAGTGTTACAAACGAAGGAAGCTCTATTTAGACAAGTAGGGTAGGCTCATAAGAAAATCCGCTCTTCTCGTAGGAGCGGATTTGTCATTTATGGCTCTTAAATGATGAAGCAAGCTACTTTTGAAGTGCTTGTAGTAACTCCCAAGTCTCACTTAAGGGTAGACCAACAACACCACTAAAACTGCCTTCCATGCTCTTGATAAGCATAGCGCCTAGACCTTGTATAGCATAACCACCGGCTTTTCCTATGCCTTCGTTACTACTAACATAGTGCTCAATGTCTTCCTCGCTTAATACTCTCATATAGACTGTATTCACGCTAGTGTGCTCTAGTAGACCTTTGTTAGGAGTAATCAGCACAATATGGGTGTGGACTTCATGCTCTTGTCCAGAGAGTGTTTGTAGGCTTTGACGAACGTCTTCGGCACTATGTGCTTTATCAATGACTTTAGAATTGAGCATGACACAAGTGTCGGCAGCTAGAATAGGGTGGTGCACAAGACCTGAGTTTTCTGCGTGTACGTAATTGAATGCACGTTCTGCCTTTTCTCGTGCAGTACGAATGACATAGTCTTCAGCTGCCTCACCTGGATAAATAGGCTCATCCTGATTAGCTGCAGCTTCGGGTACTCTTAACACTTCGTGGGGTACTTTGATTTGCTTTAAAAGCTCATGTCGTCTCGGACTTGCTGAGGCTAAATAAATATAAGGTGGTTTCATGATAAAGGCAAAAACTACTCTCTGTGATAGGGGTGATTATTAAGAATCGACCATGCTCTGTAGATTTGTTCAACCAGTAATACACGTACCATGGGGTGGGGCATTGTTAATGATGACAAGCGAATTTTTCTACTGATGCTGTTTTTAAAGTCCTGATCGATGCCATCAGGCCCCCCAATAATCAAGCAGACATCTTGTTGGTTTGCTATCCACTCATCAAGCATACTTGCTAACTTTTGAGTGCTGAGATCTTGGCCATGTTCATCTAACACAATGACCAGATTATGAGCGGGAATGGCTGCCTGTATGCGTTTAGCCTCTGCAGCCATCATTTGCTCAGGTGTTTTACCGCTAGTTCTGGGCTCTGCTTTGATTTCTTTTAATTCGATGGAGCAGTCATTGGGTAAGCGCTTGGCATAATCACTCCAAGCAGTCTTGACCCAATCCGGCATGCGGTGGCCTACTGCAATTACAGTGGTTTTCATTAGTCCTCTAATGAGGGTTGCATCGGGTCAAACCCTTGATTGGTTTGAGGTACTAAGAGAGATTGAGGTAAGAGTTCGACATCAACTGGCTTTTCTCCCCAGATGCCTTCTAGGTTGTAGTACTGGCGGATGGCTGGTTGCATACAATGTACAACAATATCACCTAAGTCTAGTACTACCCACTCACCAGTATCTTCACCTTCTGTTGAGAGTACATCTACTCGTTGCTCTCGGGCTGCATCATAAACGCTACGAGCTAAAGAGCGAGTTTGTCTGTTAGAGGTACCACTAGCAAGGATAACGCGGTCAAAAAGACCTGTCAGTCCAGTTGTATCAAATACCTTGATGTCTTGAGCTTTAGCATCTTCCAAAGCATCAATCACCAAGCGTTGCATTGTTTCTAATTCCATAGTTAACATAAAGTCCTTAATTATCTTTTGGTG
>JAAYRZ010000219.1 GCA_012518515.1 Alcaligenaceae bacterium | reverse complement strand
GAGACCGGTGATCTGTCCTCGCTCTCAATGGAGCTAGCACCAATGACGAAGACATTGTCTTGTCGCGGTACGATATATACATGATAGCGTGGATGTAGTAAGCGCAATGGCCTGTGCAGTTCGACTTCGGGTGCCTGAACCCAGAAGATTTCACCACGGACGCCGCGAACATTTTGACATGAGATTTCGCTAGGGTGAGGGTATTTAAGACGTCTGGCGCCAACACCACGGGTATCAAAAACCCAGTCAAAATGGTGCTTTTCATCACCGATGATCAACTCTCCGGGATTTAATTCGGTCACGTGACGTCCCCAGTGCCAGGTCACTCCCTTGGCCTCTGAGCACAGAGTCTTCATGGAGAGAGTGGTGTCTACCTGTCCTTCAAAAGGTAGTAACCAAGCATGAGAAGGGCCTTGAACCGAAGGCTCTAGCTCTTGCAACTCCTTGGTGCTAATGGCTTTAGGTAGATCCTCGGGATTAGGTGATTTTCTCTCGAGTAGAGAGATCATCTGCTGCGCTGCGCCTTCATCGCCCTTATGGGCAAGCATGAGGCTCCCCTTTAATCGTAAATCGATTTGATTATCGAGCTGCTTGGCGATATCAGTCCAAATGGCTAAAGAGCGTTGGCCTAAGTTATAAACGTAATCATCACCCGTGTCCATTTCAGCTAATGGACAAAGCATCCCAGCGGCGGTCCAACCGGCAGCGATGCGGGAGTTTGTATCTGGGGCTGGATCAAAAACTTCTACTTGGTGGCCATGTGTAGATAAAGCATAGGCTAATAAACGACCGGCTAAACCGGCTCCTGCGATTCCAATCTGCATAAATAAATGACTTCAAATTAAAGCGGAACTAAAGATCCGATTATATAGTATCGGGTGACGAATGGTACACTAATACCTTTTATCTTGATGTAGGTTAACGTGTTGTCAGCAAAGGACGTGTTAAAGCATGTATTCGGCTATGACGAGTTCCGTAGCGGCCAAGAAGTCATTGTTGAGCATTTAATTAAAGGTGAGGATGCCTTGATTTTAATGCCAACGGGTGCCGGTAAATCGCTTTGCTATCAAATCCCAGGTTTAGTTAGAGCAGGTGTTGCCATCGTTGTTTCCCCCTTGGTTGCGTTAATGCATGACCAAGTGGATCAGTTGCGTGCGGTTGGTGTGAGCGCTGTCAGTTTACATGCTGGTCTGGAGTGGGATGAGTTGCGTGAAGCTGAAAATGCCTTGCAACGTGGAGAGATCAAGTTTTTATACGTGGCACCAGAGCGTTTTGAGAATCATCGTTTTTTACGCTTGTTAGATGGGATGGACATCGCGCTCTTTGCCATTGATGAAGCGCATTGTGTTTCACAGTGGGGGCATGATTTTAGACCGTCCTATCTTAATTTATCAGTGCTCTCGGAGCGTTGGCCTGAGGTGCCAAGGGTTGCGCTGACAGCTACTGCGACGGCAATGACGCGTCAGGAAATTGTCGAACGTTTACAGCTACAGGATGCGGCACAATTTGTCAGTAGTTTTGACCGGCCTAATATTCGTTATGAAGTGGTCGAAAAAAACAAAGAAAGACAACAGCTACTAAGTTTCATCAATCACCAACACGCTGGTGATTCCGGCATTGTTTATTGTCTATCACGTCATAAAACCGAGGGTGTTGCCGAGTTTCTAAAAAAGTCAGGTATTCGAGCACTAATCTATCATGCAGGCCTTAGCGCTGAAGAGCGTTATGAAAATCAGCGTATTTTTCAACAAGAAGATGGGGTGGTGATGGTCTCCACCATTGCCTTTGGGATGGGCATTAATAAGCCGGATGTGCGTTTTGTCGCGCACGTTGATTTGCCGCGATCTATTGAGGCTTATTATCAAGAAACAGGGCGTGCTGGGCGTGATGGCCTGCCTGCTACCGCTTGGTTAGCCTATGGTTTACAAGACTTGATGCAGCAACGCAAAATGATTGAAGAATCTAATGGCGATGAGGCTTTTAAACAGCGCTCAACGAACGCCCTTAATGCCATGCTGGCTTTTTGTGAATCGAGTTCCTGTCGACGTCAGCGACTATTAGCGTATTTTGGTGAAGAAAATGCACCTTGTGATAATTGTGATAGTTGTTTGAGTCCACCTGAATTATGGGATGCGACGGTTGCTTCGCAAAAACTCTTATCAACGATATATCGATTACGACGTGAATATGGTGAATATAGTGGTGCAGCTCATTTAATTGATATTTTGCATGGAAAACGCACCGAACGGGTGGTGAAGCAAAAGCATGAGCAAATGACGGTTTTTGGTATTGGTAAGGAATTAGATGATATACAGTGGCGTGGTCTAATCCGTCAATTATTGGCTGCTGAATACTTAGAAATGCATTCTGAAGGCTTTAGAAATACCTATTATTTAGCTAAAAAAAGTCAAGATATTTTATTAGGTAAAAAGAAGCTGCGCCTCAGAAAAATCAGCCCCTTAAGCAAAAGTCGCTCTAATAATCAAATGCCGACTCAAAATCGCTCAGTCTTTGATTTGTCAGCAGAGGATGCTAAGTTGTTTGAGGAGTTAAGACAATGGCGCGTAGAAGAGGCGAAGGCGAGCGGTGTGCCTGCTTATATCGTTTTTAGGGATGTTACACTCTATCAGTTAGCGGTACAAAAGCCGCAAAATATGGATGAGTTAGCCCAAATTGAAGGAGTTGGCGATAAAAAAATCGCCAACTACGGAGAAGCTATCTTGGCCCTTTTAAAATAAGCTTGGTGTCTCGGAATCCGTTCCACCTAAGCTACTCGGTGCTTTTAAGCCCAGATGTTGCCAAGCGAGTGCAGTCGCCAGACGTCCTCTGGCAGTACGCTGCAAATACCCATTTTGAATCAAATAAGGCTCAATCACATCCTCAATGGTGTCGCGCTCTTCGCCGATAGCTGCGGCTAAGTTGTCGACTCCGACAGGGCCGCCATTAAACTTGTGGATAATGGTTTCTAGCAGTTTCCTGTCCATTAGATCGAGACCTTCGGGATCCACTTCCAACATGCTCAAGGCTGCTTTAGCAGTCGCTTCATCAATTAAGCCTTGATTGCGAATATCAGCAAAGTCACGCACTCGGCGTAATAAACGATTGGCGATGCGTGGAGTACCACGCGATCGTTTGGCAATTTCCAGACTGCCGCCTGGCGCTAATTCTACATTTAATAGGTTAGCGCTACGACTAATAATTTGCTGTAATTCGCTACTACTGTAAAACTCTAGGCGTTGTGTGATACCAAAGCGGTCGCGTAGTGGGTTAGTCAACATACCAGCACGCGTTGTTGCACCAACCAGTGTAAAGGGCTGTAAGTCGATTTTTACACTGCGAGCGGCTGGGCCTTCGCCGATTAAAATATCAATTTGAAAATCTTCTAAGGCAGGGTAGAGAATTTCCTCGACCACGGGAGATAAACGATGAATCTCGTCAATAAAGAGTACGTCGTTTTTTTCTAAATTGGTGAGTAGGGCGGCCAAATCACCAGCTCGTTCCAGAACGGGGCCGGAGGTCTGGTGCATTTGTGAGTCCATCTCATGAGCAATAATATGGGCAAGCGTGGTCTTACCTAAGCCTGGTGGGCCAAAAAGTAACACATGGTCCAGAGACTCCCCGCGTCTTTTAGTGGCTTCAATAAAGATTTCCAGTTGCTCTCGAGCACGACGTTGACCAGTATAGTCGGCAAGGCGTTTAGGGCGCAGGGCACGTTCTACTGATTCCTCGGCACTGGAGCTTGATTGAGCGGAAACGATGCGCGGATCGGCCGCCGATTGAGTGCTTAAATTATCAGAAAAAATCGCCATAACAACCTTTTATTTAATTACTTGGACAAGAGCTTTAAGGCTTGTCGAATGCCTTCGGTAACCTCAATTGCAGGGTCTAGTTCTTTGAGAACTTTTTGTAATTCCCTTTCTGAATAACCGAGTGCCATCAATGCATTACTAATGTCTTGGCGCTGATGCGCAGGACTGGAAGCTGAGGAGGCCGCAGGTACAATAGCACTTAATTTACCACGTAACTCTAATACAATACGCTCTGCTGTTTTTTTACCAATACCCGGTATTTTACAGAGTAAATTTAGGTCTTCTTCCTCAACTGCAATGGCTAATTGTTCAGCGCTAATGCCGGATAAGATAGCTAGTCCAGTGCGTGGACCAATACCGGTGATTTTAATCACAGTTCTGAAGGTCTGACGTTCTGCATCATTTAAAAAACCATACAGTTGCTGGGCGTCTTCTCGTACTACAAAATGGGTAAACAGTACTACCTCTTCGCCAAGTTCAGGTAACTCGTAGAGATCATTCATCGGTACCTGAACATCATAGCCTATGCCATTGACGTCAACACAAATCAATGGGGGCGTTTTTTCAATTATTTTGCCGCGTAAACGACCAATCATTTATTACTCCGTAAAGAAACTTAACCAATCAGGCGGCCGCCACGGATACGATGCTTAACACTCAAGGTGCTATTTTGATGTGCTTGAAGTCGTTGTGACAGAGGGGCGGCGTGTGCATGACAAATAGCACAAGCGAGTGCATCTGCAGGATCGGGAGCAGGTTGAGCATTGAGCTTGAGAATATATTGCACCATGGCTTGTACTTGCTCTTTTTGAGCGTGGCCACGACCGACAACGGCTTTTTTGATTTGTAATGCGGTGTACTCGGACACTTCTAGGCCTTTTTGCGCCAGGCTAAGCATGGCAGCACCACGTGCGTGACCGAGTAGTAGGGTGGATTGAGGATTGGTGTTAAGAAAAACTTTCTCAATGACTGCAACATCCGGCTTATAGCTTTCGATCACTTCAAAAAGATGATCACTAATATCTCTAAGTCGTTGATAAAGTGCTTGCTCTGGTGGCACCACAATCGTGCCGCTCGCTACATAGCTAAGCTTATTGGCTTCCTGCTCGATGATGCCGAAGCCGGTGTTGCGAAGTCCGGGGTCAATACCCAAAATTCTCATTGATTCTCACTAATCCTCATTGAACTGTACTCAGATTAGTGACGGAAGTGACGCATCTTGGTGAATACCATAGCAATATCGTGCTCATCCGCTGCGGCGATGACTTCATCGTCACGAATGCTACCGCCGGGTTGAATCACGCAATTTGCGCCGGCTTCGACCACAACGTCCAAACCATCACGGAACGGGAAGAAAGCGTCTGAGGCGACAGCGGTTTTCTTTAAGCTTAAGCCGTTGGCTTTAGCTTTAATTGAAGCAATGCGGGCAGAATCTAAGCGACTCATTTGGCCTGCACCCACACCCATGGTCATACCGTCAGCGCAGAATACAATCGCATTTGATTTAACATAATGAGCTACTTGCCATGCGAAGAGTAGATCCTTCATTTGTTGCTCAGTTGGCTGTTTTTTGGTGACTACTTCGATCTGTGTAGGATCTAATGGTGTTAAATCAGGATCCTGAATTAACCATCCGCCACCAACGCGCTTAGCATCAAAGGCGTTACGACCATCACCAGCAGGGATTTCGAGGACGCGGACATTTTTCTTGTTAGCGAGAAACTCTAAGGCTTCTTTACTATAAGAAGGGGCTAATAACACTTCAAGAAACTGCTCACTGACTGCTTGTGCTGTGGCTAAATCGACCTCACGGTTGAAGGCGATGATGCCGCCAAAAGCGGAGGTTGGGTCTGTTTTGAAGGCTTTTTGATAAGCTTGTAAAGGACCTTCAGCCATGGCTACACCGCAGGGGTTGGCGTGTTTGACGATAACGCAAGCAGGTACTTTGAATGAACGGGCACATTCCCAAGCTGCATCAGCATCGGCAATGTTGTTGTAGGAAAGCTCCTTGCCTTGATATTGCTTATAAGTACCTAATAAGCCGCTTGCATCAAGTTTGCTATCAACATAGAAGGCAGCACTTTGATGTGGGTTTTCACCATAGCGCATAGCCTGGTGTTGTTGCATTTGTACTGTGATGATGCCAGGCCACTCTTTTTTAGCAGGTGTTTCATTTTGCGCTGGTTCAGCTTCTTCCAAGCTACTCAAGTAGGATGCAATGGCACCATCGTAAGCAGAAGTGTGAGCATATACCTTGGTTGCTAAGCGTAAACGCAAGCCGTAGGATGTTTGACCTTTTTCGTCTAGCTCCTTGAGGACCTCAGCGTAGTCTTGTGGGTCAATAATAACCGTCACACCACCTTTTTCAGTGCCGTGGTTTTTAGCGGCAGCACGGAGCATAGCTGGGCCACCAATATCAATATTTTCTACCGCATCAGCAAAAGAACAGTCGGTTTTAGCAATGGTTTCCTCAAAGGGATAGAGGTTGACCACCAGCAAGTCAATGGCATCAATACCGTGCTCAGCAATGGTGCTGAGGTGATTTTCATCATCGCGACGAGCTAATAAGCCGCCGTGAACTTTAGGGTGTAAGGTTTTGACACGACCGTCTAAAATTTCAGGTGAGCCGGTGTACTCGGCTACCTCAGTGACTTGAAGGCCTTCAGCTTTTAAAAGCTTGGCCGTACCGCCCGTAGATAACAGCTTGACGCCGCGACTAACTAAGGCTTTAGCGAAGTCAACAATACCTGTTTTATCGGATACCGAAAGAAGTGCTGTGATTTGTTTCATAGTGATTTAGTTAATGATTTGATAGGAAAGTAATTTTTTGCGTAAGGTGTTGCGCGTAATGCCCAACATGGCTGCCGCTTTTGATTGGTTAAATTGGCTTTTTTCCATCACCTTTTCGAGAGTGGCTTTTTCGACGCACTCCATGACCATACTCCAGATCTGACTGGCTTCTGCCTCGTCTCCCAAGGTGTTGAAATAAGCTTCCAAATGAGCTTGCACGCAATCGTGCAACGGTGGGGTTTGGGACTGCTTACTCATGGTGAAAAATCTTTATTTATCAGCTGATTAGTTTGTTATTAAGTTGTGTTGAGCGAGGAATTAGGCGCAGACGTCTAATTCAAGCGCTTCTTGTTGGTCAAACCATTGAGCCAAGGTTTGGCTTTGTTGTTTGCAACATTCGATTGTATTTAAATGGCGACGTAGGGCGTCACTGCGTTGGAAACGGCTCAGGTACCAGCCGATGTGCTTACGTGCAGTGCGTACGCCGGTATGGGCGCCGTAAAATTGATAATGTTCCTCAAGATGCTCTAGGAGTACTTCCCTCATCTCGCTAAGCGAAGGTGGAGCAAGTAACTCACCGGAATTCAAGTAATGGTCTATCTCTCTAAAAATCCAAGGGTTACCCTGAGAGGCGCGACCAATCATAACAGCATCCGCACCCGTATAGTCTAGCACCTGCTTGGCTTTTTGAGGACTATCAATATCGCCATTTGCAATAATTGGCATTTTCACCAGTTTTTTTACTGCTGCGATGGTTTCATATTCGGCATGGCCTTGATAAAAATCACAACGTGTACGGCCATGAACAGTTAAGGCGCTAATGCCAATGTCCTCGGCCAATCTGGCAATTTCCGGTGCGTTGATGCTCTCTCTATCCCAGCCAGTTCGAATCTTGAGAGTCACTGGAACTTCATAGGGATGACAGGCTTCAACGACTGCCTTTAAAATCTGTGCAACTAACTCCTGGTCTCGTAAAAGAGCAGAGCCGGTAGCAACCTTACAGACTTTTTTGGCAGGACAGCCCATATTGATGTCGATGATTTTAGCACCTTTTTCAATATTAAAAACAGCAGCCTGAGCCATCATAGTAGGATCAGAACCGACAATTTGTACTGAAATTGGGTCAACTTCGCCTTCGTGATTTAATCGTCGGGCGGTTTTGATCGTATCCCAGAGCTGAGGGTTGCTCGCGGCCATTTCGGACACGGCATAACCTGCACCCAGGCGTTTACATAAACGCCTGAACGGTCTGTCGGTTACGCCCGCCATGGGGGCCACAAAAACTTTATTGGGTAGCTGCCAAGAGCCTATCTGCATAACTAATTAATAATATTACGAAAATTTCTAATTTGTTGTAAAATTGATCGAGTATTATAACGCTCATTAGCTGCCTAAAGACGCTAGAAAAAGCTTTTCTTTTTAATATTAATATGAATTTAACCCTCGCTCATTGGCTCAGGCCATGGGAATTCTCTCCAACCTTAATTATTTGTTTTTTGCTGTCAGCCTATTTGTTTTTTATAGGTAGTCGCAAGAAACCGATTAATATCTCTCGCCAGATTCTCTTCTGGTCGGGGTGGGTCTTGCTGTATCTTTCGATGCATACGCATGTTGATTACTATGCAGAGCGAGTGTTTTTTATTCACCGAGCGCAGCATCTAGTCTTGCATCATTTGGGGCCTTTGCTAATTATGTTGTCTTATCCAGGTCAGGTGATGCGTGCCGGTATGACGCGTGGTATGCGGAAGCAGCTCACGCGTTTTAATCAAAGTGCTTTTGGGCAGGCCGTGACTTATTGGCTGACACATAAGCTATTTATTCCTTTCCTTTTTGTCTTCTTAGTGATTGTTTGGCTGTTCCCTACCATTCAGTTTTATTCAATGTTAAACGTCAATATTTATCGTTTTATGAACTGGTCGGTGGTGGTTAGTGGTCTACTTTACTGGAATCTGATTCTGGATAGACGTCCTTATCATCCGCCACAGCTTACAGCTAAAACTGCTTTAGGGCGTTGGTGGCAACGTCGAACTTTGGCGGGTAGTCCAGCCGTGATGTCACCGTTAGAGCGTGTATTGTCGCCTATATTTACGATGGCACCACAAATTGTCGCCGGTGCATTTATTGCGTTTTCTTCGACTGATTTATATCCGTTATTTGAAATTTGTGGTCGTGCCTTGCCAATTACAGCGGCCCAAGATCAGGGCTGGGGTGGTTTGATTATGTGGGTACCTGCTGGCGCAGTTGAGACCTTTGGTATTTTAGTGGCAG
Organism: Alcaligenaceae bacterium; assembly: GCA_012518515.1. Lineage (GTDB taxonomy): Bacteria > Pseudomonadota > Gammaproteobacteria > Burkholderiales > Burkholderiaceae_B > Oligella. The sequence continues at coordinate 2,202 of JAAYRZ010000219.1, read as the reverse complement.
CCATGACATGGTGGCGTTTGCATGCGCAGGGTAGGATTTATCATCGACGTGATGAACCGTCTATGCGTGTGACTGGGCGCTTGGAGACGGTCTAAGTTTAAAAAATACGCCGCTTCTATGCTAGAAATGGCGTATGTTCAAATGATTTGTATTTCGGATACTAATTAAGCTTCTTAAGCGGATGCTCCGGATTCTTCTGCAGTTGATGCCGTTGAAACGTGTTGAGATTCGGCTTCAGCCTCTAACTGGTACTTGGCGCCACAGTAGGGGCAGGCTGCTTCACCTGTCTTGGTCACATCTAAGAAAACACGTGGATGCATGCTCCAGCGTGGTGCCTTGGGACCAGGACAATAAATTGGTAAGTCTTTAGTGCTGACTTGAGTAACTTCAACTTGATTTTGTGCAGGCATGGTTTCCTCCAGAATTTCTACGTGCAAATATTGTACTCTTAAGACATACAAATTGGGTGTTAATACTTTAATTGTATCCTTTTGGCAATTTAAAGTTCAGAGCCCTGCTTAAGCCGAGTACTAATTACAGCCTGTAGTAAAATAGCTTCTTACGCCATAGATTATATAAAGAAAATAGGTATTACATATTAATATGCAGAGTCATTCAAGCAATAACAATAATAATTCAATCCCTTCAGATACGAGCCAGTCTGCAGAAAGTGAGGTGCAAACCTTTAACGATTTCGGTTTACATGCCGATCTATTAAAAGCCATTACAAAAAGTGGTTATACCAAGCCTACACCCATCCAGGCTCAGGCGATTCCTGCCGTGTTGGCGGGGCGTGATGTGATGGGAGCAGCGCAGACCGGTACGGGTAAGACAGCGGCTTTTACATTGCCAGTTTTACACCGAATTATGCCTTTTGCCAGTCATAGTACCTCACCGGCGCGACATCCTGTGCGTGCCTTGATTCTGACGCCTACGCGTGAATTAGCCGACCAGGTAGCGGATAATGTGGAGCGCTATTGCAGCACTTCGGCTTTGCGTTCTACGGCAATCTTTGGCGGGGTAGATATTCGTCCCCAAAAAGAGCAATTACGCCAAGGCTGTGAGCTACTGATAGCAACACCGGGTCGTCTATTGGATCACCTAGAGCAAAAAAACGTTAATTTAAGCCAGGTTGGTGTATTGGTGCTAGATGAGGCTGACCGCATGCTCGATATGGGCTTTATGCCCGATCTGGAGCGAATAGTTGGGTATTTACCTAAGCAGCGTCAAAACTTGATGTTTTCTGCTACCTTTAGTCCTGATATTCGTAAGCTGGCTCGTAATATTTTACGTGAGCCTGTAGAGATTACGGTTGCTAATAAAAATCAGACAGCTGATACGGTAAGTCAAGTGGTTTATAAGGTAGCCGAGAGAGAGAAAAGAGCGGCGCTACTTTATTTGCTGATGACTCATTATTCTGAGCAGGTGATTGTGTTTGCCAATACACGACTAGAGGTTAATCGCTTGAGTCGCTTTTTAAATCAAGAGGGGGTGTCGGCAGAACCTATTCATGGTGACCGCTCTCAGATTGAGCGTACGCGTACACTGGAAGATTTTAAGGCTGGTAAAGTACAGGTGCTAGTGGCTACGGATGTGGCTGCACGTGGTCTGGATGTGGCGGGTTTACCTTGTGTGATTAACTACGATTTACCATTTAATCCTGAAGACTATGTACACCGTATTGGTCGTACTGGCCGTGCCGGTGCTAAGGGTACAGCCATTGCTTTTTATAATGAAGCGGAAGATGGCCTATTGTTGGATAATGTTCAGCAGTTGATTGATAAAAAGTTTAAGGTTGAGCGTTTAGACATTCCTGGACTCTTTAAGGGTAGAGCAACCGAGCAGCCGCGTCGCTCATCTTCTTATCATCAACAGGCTAAGCGTGAGCCTATTGATGCCTTTTTCTACAAGCCTTATGAGCCTAGTCAGGCTAGTACTGTGGAGGCCTCTAGCAAGCAGCCTCATAACGTCTATGAAAAGCAGGAGCCGATGTTAGCGGTGCTGCTCGGTGGTGGTAAAAAAACTAAGCCTCAAGATAACTAGGCTAGGCTTATAGCTCTTCACCGGCTTGTTGTAGTAACTCCATGATGGGGCTTGGCCCCTCATCACTTTTAACCGTCTGACCATCTTGTGTATTGAGTATCATGCGCTCAAGATGACCTATATAAGGCAGCATTGTCCCGAAAAAGAGATTGCTGCCAT
>JAAYRZ010000040.1 GCA_012518515.1 Alcaligenaceae bacterium | reverse complement strand
TACCACTTAGATACATGTTCAATCGTTATCATCAGAATTCACTTGATTAACAAAATAAGCTAGAGAGCTGTTTTACTCTGATAGCGTTTTAATAGGCTATTAGCCACAAAAGATAAGCCAACACAATAAATGTAGTAGACCACCGCAACAAATAGAAAGATCTCAGCTGGATATACCATCACACGATTACTGACTTGCGTGGCAACAAAAGATAATTCAGGGACACCAATCACGTAAGCTAGCGAAGTATCTTTAATCAAAGATACCCACTGATTAATAAATGAAGGCATCATTATCGGCAGTGCCTGAGGCAAGATAATATATCGCAACACCTGAAAAGGTTTCATGCCAAGAGCAGCACCTGCCTGCCACTGTCCTGCTGGTAAACTACGAATACCAGCATAAACTGCGTGAGCAAGATAAGCTCCACCAATTAAAGAAAGTGAACAAACAACCGTAAAGGTACCAGGAATATCAATATTGAAAAGAATGGGTAATAAAAAATACACCCAAAAAATCAACATAATGACGGGGATCGCTCTAAAAAACCCCAGAAAAATCACTAAAACTTGATGTATAAGACCTTTAGTTACCGCTAAAATCACACCAAAAATCAGACCAAGAATAGCCGATATTATCGATGAGGCAATACTAAGCAAGATGGTCAGAGCCGCACCGCCTAAAAAACCGTTTGGATAGGCACCAATTAAAAAATACGTTATGTTATGAACGATGACCGTAAAATCCATTAGCGCTTCCCCTGAGCAAAAGCACGCGACTGCAGTACGCGCTGGCCAATTACCTCAAGCACTACGATAGCTAACACATAAAGAATCGTTGCAATACCAAAAGCCTGGAAGGTTTTAAATGTTTCTGTCTCCACTTGTCGTGAAGCATAAGACAATTCAGCTAACCCAATCGCCATCGTCAACGAGGTGTTTTTGATGAGATTCATGTACTGCCCCAATAGGGAGGGAAACGCATTACGAATCGCTTGTGGAAAAATAATATAACGCCAGATTTGAGAAGCTTTTAAACCAAGTGCCATACCTGCTGAACGCTGCCCGATAGAAACACTTTGAACACCTGAACGTAGTTCCTCAGCGATAAAAGCTGCGGTATAGAGCGTTAACCCTGTAAATCCTGCCAAATACTCAAAAGCTGGCCAGTGTATATCACCCATAAAAAACGTCCACATATGTGGCGTATTTAACCAGGATACAGCGTCGCTTGGCAATAAAGAGGAAACACCAAAATACCAAAAGAACAATTGAATTAATAAAGGAGTATTTCTGAAGACACTTAAAAAGGCTTTAGCTGAACCTGAAAACAAACGAGAAGAGGAAACTCTCGCCAGACAAACAAAAAAACCAAGAAAGGTAGCTGCAATGGCGACACATAATGAAAGCACTAGCGTTACGCCAAAGCCTTTTAAAAGCCAGCTAATATAATGAGGGGCAAGCCAAAAATCGTCCATTTTTTTTAAAAATTAAATGACCTAGCTAATCATAAGCTAGGTCATCGGCACATTACCAAGTTAAGAGAATTGAGTTTTACTTATCGCCGATTTTGAAAATACGCTCTAATGGCGTGTTAGTTTCAGGACCAAACCAAGCATTATAAATTTCTTCAGCCTTACCCTCTTCTTCAAGTTCTAATAAGGTTTCATCAACAAAGGCTTTAAGATTTGCTTCACCTTTAGGGATACCAATACCAATCAAATCATCTGAAATAGAAAATGGAGGAATCTCATAGTTCTCTTTATCAGGTACATTAGCCAATAAACCAATCAATTTTGGACCATCTTGAGTGATAGCCTGTACATTACCATTACGCAAAGCGGTAAAGGCAAAAGGTGTATCATCATAGGCAACGAGTCTTGCATCAGGATAATTCTCGCGCAATACAATTTCATTAGTCGTTCCCTTATCAACCCCAATACGCATGCCACTTAATTGCTCTGGAGAACTTAGTACACCTTTTTTTGCAATAAACTGTTGCCCAGACGCAAAGTAAGGAATACTAAAATCTACCTGTTTAGCTCTCTCTTCAGTAATCGTAAAGTTAGCTAATACTAAGTCCACTTTATTTGAGGTCAATAATGGAACACGATTAGCGGGATTAGTTGGAATAACCTTTAACTCAACACCGAGCTTATCGGCCAGTGCCTGAGCATAGTCGACATCTAAGCCACGAATTTGACGAGATTTTTCATCGACAAAACCAAAGGGCGGATTACTATCAAAAGAAGCTACTCTCAACTCACCCGATTTCTTAATATCCTCAAGGCGATCAGCTTGTGCCACACCAGATAAAGCCGCAAAAAGAAAGGAAGAGGCAACAACCAATTTTGTTAATTTATTTTTCATGATGAATTCCACTATATAAACTTTAAATAACGCAACCTGTCTTATTACTATTAGTTACGTGACCTCAATTATTTAAGCATAATTAGAAATATAGTAAAAATACATAATGCTTACATCTTTATATCTGAAAGTTATAAAGTAGATTTTTTATTCACATAAAAAAATAGCCCTGAAGCTTAATTGCTCAGGGCTATCTACATTCTTAAGAGAAGCAAGTAATTAATTACTCGTCTTCACCTTGAAGTTCTTCTTGACGGTCAGCGTAGTCAACAAGCTCCATGTAAGCCATAGGAGCGTTATCACCTTGACGGAAACCCATCTTAAGAATACGAGTGTAGCCACCGTTGCGGTCTTGGAAGCGAGGACCTAACTCGTTGAATAATTTAGTTACTGCATCACGATCACGTAAGCGAGCAAAAGCCAAACGACGGTTAGCAACAGTCGGGTTTTTAGCTAAAGTGATTAAAGGCTCGATTACACGGCGTAATTCTTTTGCCTTAGGAAGAGTAGTTTTGATAGCTTCGTGCTCAATCAAAGAAACAGACATGTTACGGAACATGGCTAAACGGTGAGCTGAAGTACGATTTAATTTACGTAAGCCTTGACGGTGACGCATAATAATTTCCTTAAAATAAATCTAATTAATAGCTTGAGTGTCTAAACACTAAAACTTGCTAAACCGGTTCTTCTATCTGTGCAATACAGCGGACCGGGTTGTTTTAAAATCCGCAATAAAATTGCGAATCGCATATTTTACAGCAAAGAGCGAAATAAACAAATTTAAATCGCTCTTTGTTGCAAAAATACTATGGACGCTCTAAACCAATTGGAGGCCAATTTTCTAACTTCTGACCTAAGGTCAAGCCGCGAGCGGCCAATACTTCTTTGATCTCATTAAGCGACTTACGGCCCAAGTTAGGGGTCTTAAGAAGCTCATTTTCAGTACGTTGAATCAAGTCACCGATGTAGTAAATACTCTCAGCCTTCAAGCAGTTAGCAGAACGAACTGTTAACTCAAGCTCATCGACAGGACGCAATAAAACAGGATCAATCTGAGGAGTACCACGTGCAGGTGCTTCAATTTCCTGAGGATCGCTTTCAAGTGCTGCAAATACAGAAATTTGATCCATAAGGATACGAGCTGCTTCGCGCACAGCTTCTTCTGCAGAAATAACGCCATTAGTCTCGATATCGATAATTAATTTATCTAAGTCGGTACGCTGCTCAACACGAGCGTTTTCAACATCATAGCTAACACGACGAATCGGACTATAAGAAGCATCTAGAACAATACGTCCAAGCGTATGCTGGCGATCTTCTTTTAATGTACGTACGTTGCCCGGCACATAACCTCTGCCCTTTTCAACTTTGATTTGCATTTTTAACTCAGCTTTATCAGTTAAAGTAGCAATTAAGTGATCAGGATTCAAGATCTCAACGTCATGCGGTAATTCAATATCCGCAGCAGTAACAGGACCTTCAGTGGTTTTATTAAGAACTAAGTTGATTTCATCGCGATCGTGTAATTTAAAAATTACACCCTTAAGGTTCAATAAGATATCAACGACATCCTCACCGACACCTGGAATAGTAGAGTACTCGTGTACTACACCATCGATCTGCACTTCAGTTACCGCTACGCCGGTCATTGAAGACAATAAAATACGACGTAATGCATTACCTAAAGTATGACCGAAACCGCGTTCAAACGGCTCCATAATAACTTTAGCTTTGAAGTCTGATTCAGCTTTAACCTCAATAGAACGAGGCTTTAAAAATGGTTGTGCCATGTAAAAATATTCCTTTTCAATACCCTCGGCTCGTTACACCGATAAGGCTGATGGATAATAAAGTATAGCTATGTGAAGGGGAATCCTTCGAGTGAAGAGAACTCTTCGATACAACAATATTGTAAAACACTTGAAGTGTCTACGAAATTAAATACAGCACGAATAATTCGTGCTGTATTTCTGAGATATTAGCGAGAGTACAACTCAACTACGAGTGACTCATCAATATCTTGTGCAACATCAGCGCGCTCAGGAGCTTGCTTAAATACACCTGAGAACTTACCGCTCTCAACCTCAACCCACTGAGGTAAGCCAATGCTAGCTGCTAAATCCATTGATTCTTTAATACGCAATTGCTTTTGTGATTTTTCACGTACAGAAATCACATCACCAGCGTTAATCAACATAGAAGGAATATCAGCCTTATGACCATTTAATTCGATCGCACCATGAGCTACTAACTGACGTGCTTCTGCACGAGTAGAACCAAAGCCCATACGGTATACGACGTTATCTAAACGTGACTCAAGCAATTGAATCAAAGTCTCACCGGTATTACCACGGCGGCGATCTGCCTCTTTGAAGTACTTACGGAATTGCTTTTCAAGCACACCGTACATACGCTTAAGTTTTTGTTTTTCGCGTAACTGTAAGCCATAGTCAGACGTACGAGCACCTGAAGTGCGACCGTGCTGACCTGGTTTAGAATCAAATTTACACTTAGAATCAATAGGGCGACGAGCGCTCTTTAAGAATAAATCAATACCTTCACGGCGTGAAAGTTTACATTTTGGACCAGTATAACGTGCCATTTTTTTCCCTTAATCCTTTATTAGATGCGACGGCGTTTTGGCGGACGGCAACCGTTGTGGGGAAGTGGTGTTACGTCAGTAATACTGGTAATTTTAATGCCTAGAGCATTTAAAGAACGAATAGAAGATTCACGGCCAGGGCCAGGACCTTTTACACGTACTTCTAGGTTTTTAATACCATATTCTAAAGCTTCACGTCCCGCTGACTCGGCTGCAACCTGCGCTGCAAAAGGCGTCGATTTTCGTGAGCCTCTGAAGCCCGCGCCACCCGACGTCGCCCATGACAAGGTATTACCTTGACGGTCAGTAATTGTGATGATTGTGTTGTTAAAAGTAGCCTGAACGTGAACAATACCGTCAGTTACTACTTTTCTGATTTTTTTACGCGCACGACTTGCGCTAGATGCTTTCGCCATAATTAGCTACCCCAAATTATTTCTTTAAGGACATAGCTGCACGACGCGGACCCTTGCGGGTACGAGCATTGGTGCGTGTACGCTGTCCACGAACCGGCAGACCTCTTCTGTGGCGCATGCCACGATAGGTACCTAAGTCCATTAAACGTTTAATTGATAATTGTACTTCACGTCGCAAATCACCCTCGATG
>JAAYRZ010000218.1 GCA_012518515.1 Alcaligenaceae bacterium | reverse complement strand
CGACTGCCTAATTTACTGTACTTCTATATCGTCCTCTATGGCGTCTGGTATGGTTGCTATTTATTAGCACGTCGTCCAGAGTGCCAGCCTCTACCCCTACCCTTTGGTGGTGAACCTGACCCACGCGACTATGGTCGTATGCTGGCCGATTGTGCTTTTTTATTCTTAGTGGCCTGCTTCGGCATCATCATGCGAACCCATGAAACCACCTACATCCCTCTATTGATGGCATGTCATGCGCTGGGTTTTTATGGCTTTGTACGGATTTTTGAGCTACCTCGACAAGCTTTATTTTTCTTAGTCGCAGGCATTAGTGGTAGCTTTTTGGCTGCCGGATTAGTGGGTGTCTTCCCTCTTCTATTTGCCACTCTATGTTTGTTATTTTATCGTTATTACAATAGCGCACAAAAGCGTATTATCTTCATTGCTTTAGTAGTGAGCATTGCGATCGCGCTGTGCTGGTTATTGACAGTTAGCTCTTCTCAAGCTGACTGGTTAAGCGCTTGGCTTAGTCATAATCAGACTGCTTTTAGCGGTTTTGGTCGTTCTTTCTTAAATGCTCTGCGTGATCTGGCGTGGTTCTTACTACCACTCTGGCCTTTTGCTCTTTACGCCATCTGGCAATGGCGCCGTTGGTTCATGGCGCCCCATATTTTCATTCCGACGATCGTCATCATCGGCAATCTGGCGCTACTTCTTGTACTTAGAAGCAGTTTCGAACCTGAGTACTCTCCGCTAGCCGTTCCGACCGCCGTATTAGCAGCCATGTCGATTCCGACCCTACGTCGCAATCTGATTAACGCCCTCGACTGGTACTCCATCATGGTTAATACCTTAAGCATGATCGTCATCTGGTTAGGCTGGACCGCTTTATACCTAGGCTGGCCTAGCAAAATTCATGACAACATTGCCCGTCTCGTACCGGGTTTTGAGATAGAGATACGTTGGTGGGCTGTTTTATTTGGCCTTGCTATCAGCGCTCTATGGATTTTAGCGATTAATTGGCGTCTACGCCTAAAACCCGAAGCGCTGTGGCGCGGTATCGTACTCTTTGCAATTGGTCTGACTGTTTCTTGGATACTTATCGTGACCCTCTGGATGCCGGCGGTAAACTACAACCGTAGTTATAATACCGTTTCTTATGAACTAGCCGAGGCGATCAAAGAACATGTACCAGCTGACGAATGCATACGCAGTATCGGTCTTGGCGCAGGTCAAAGTGCACTCTTTTATATCTACGGTAAGACCAGTGTCTCACCTGATAGTAATTGCCCTTGGCTCCTAACTCAGACCAATGAAAAGCGCCAGGTCGATTTAGATATTTTATACTCACGACTACCCCAAGGCGACCACTTCAGCAGTGGTCAAACCGTGTGGCAAGGCAGTCGTGATAGTGACAGACATGGCGAGGTTTTCCGTTTAATTTCCTTGCCCGAACCATTCCAATAAACTAAACATAAGCGGTGACCACCATTCAAAAGCCTCATAAGGCTCGCTTTGACCTGCCTAACTACAGCACGCTCGCAAAAAAGATTTTGCAGCAAGTCTGGCCGATTCTGATCAGCCAATGGATTGGTGTTGCTTTTGCCATTATTGATAGCGTCATGCTGGGTAACTTCAGTGTGCAGGCGCTACAAACCATCTCTTTGGCGGCTTCTATTTATGTGACTATCGTCATCAGTTTAATGGGGGTTATTCATGCACTCATACCCATTTGCTCACAAACCATTGGCGCTGGTAAAAATAAAGAAGTGGGCGAATTATTTGGTCAAGGGATTTGGGTATCACTACTCATTACGGTAGTGGGCGCGATTGGCTTACTCAACCCCGGTTTTTTAATGGACCTAGCGGGCGACCTTTCCGACGAAGTCAGAAATGACGTTACGAACTACTTACGCTACAGCTTTTATGGCCTTCCTGCTGCCTTAGTGTTTCGGGTGATTTACTCCATTTGTACCGCTAGCCAACGAGTTAGCACGGTGATGTATTTAAGCTTAGCTAGTATCCCCTTGAAGCTTTTTATTAACTGGTTGCTGATTTTTGGTAATTATGGCTTTAGCCCCATGGGAAGCGACGGTGCTGGAATTTCTACGGCTATCGTTTCTTGGTTTCAGCTGCTCAGTGGTCTGTTAATTTTATACACAGACCCATTTTATAAGCGTTACCAACTCAGAGTTTCCAAACCTAATTTTCAACGTATTGCTGAGATTTTACGACTAGGCATACCGATGGGTGCGTCTTATCTCGTTGAGATTTGCTCTTTTACCTTTATCACCCTCTTTGTGGCAAGAGAAGGCGCACATGTATCGGGCGGTCATCAGATTTTATCTAATTTAATCTCCTTCACCTATATGATCCCAATGTCCATCGGTATCGCGACCACCGCCTTAGCCGCTTTGGCTTTGGGTGCAAAGCAAGGTGAAGTGGCGCACCGAACAATTATGACCGGTTTTGGCCTAGGCTTAATAGGTGCCTTAATTACGATCCTTGTGGTACTAATAAGCAAGCAAAATATTATTGCGCTATACACTCAAGATGCACAGGTCAGCCTCATCGCGAGTGGTTTACTGGCGTTTTTCCCGATTATCCATGTCTGGGACTCAATGCAATGTCTTAACACCTATGTGTTACGCGCTCACCGAATCGCTACCGTGCCCTTTATCTTGCAAACTATCTGTTTATTAGGCATTGGCATCGGTATCGGTTATTATTTCGGCTTTGGCCCAGCGAGTGGTGGATTAGCGTTTATAACTGACACGCTAATTCCAAATAGCACCACCGGTCTCGCCAGTTTATGGCTCATGAATGCAGCAAGCCTAATGGTTTGTTCTCTTGTTTTACACAGTTGGTATTGGCATGTCTACAGAAAAAGCAACGTTTAGTATCCCTTTTTGGCTCTTGATCATGGCGGTCCTAGCCATTGTCGGGCCGGCCACGATTGACTTGTATTTGGCTACTTTTCCGGTGATAGCGGAAGACTTCGCCGTTCCTCAAAACCGTGTAGAGCTGACAGTCTCGGCCTTTCTATTTGGCCTGTCTTTTTCCCAACTGATTGTTGGACCGCTGACTGACCGATTTGGTCGTAAAGTACCCCTCCTAATTGGCGCACTTTTATATCTTGTGGCTAGCCTTATTTGCGCCTTTGCCCCTAGTTTCGACTTTTTACTATTAGGCCGTATGCTACAAGCGCTAGGCGCAGCCTGCTTTATGACCATCTCTAGAGCGGTGATCCGTGATCACTACAGCACACAAGAAGCAGCTAACGCCATGACTGTCTTGATGCTTTTAACGGGTTTAGCACCTGTTGTCGCTCCAATTATCGGTGCCATACTTGCCGGCTATACCGGTTGGCGAGGTCTGTTTTTGATTTTAGCGTTCTATGGTTTAATCAGCTTTTTACTGGTCGCTTTTTTCTTTAAAGAGTCGTTACCACAAGAAAATCGTCTACAAATTAGCCCCAAAAGCATTGTTCGCAATTACGCTGAACTACTCATTGATCGTAGCTTTATCGGTTTTTCTTTAGCCGCTGGCTTCAGCATGGGTGCTATGTTTGCATTTATCGCCTCTTCATCTACCGTCCTAATGGAAACTTTTGAGCTTAATCCCCATCAGTTTGCCTGGAGCTTTGCAATTATCGCCTTTGGGTTAATGGTTGGCTCACAATCATGCGGCTTTTTACTACGCCGCAAAGCACCGGTACACAGACTGTATCGCTTCGCTGCCTATTGGACCGTGGCGGTTTTAGCTTTAGGCGTTATCTTATCGCTAGCCGGACTAGTCAATCTGACCATATTCATGCTGATTATGTTCAGCTTTACTATCGGTCTAGGAGCCATCAACCCCACCGCCCCCATCCTTGCCCTCAGAAAACAAGGACATCGCCTCGGCATGGCTTCTGCTCTAACTGGCGCTACGCTCTTTTTGTTTGGTACTTTTTCAAGCTCGCTAGTCAGCCACTGGCATACCGGTACAGAATTACCTCTACTAGCCACCATGCTGCTATTTTTATGTATTGCCTTATTTTTCGGGCGTATTGTCGCTAAGACAGATTAGTTTGTTGTTGAAATACAGCAGATTAAAGTGACTTAAGGAGGACTTAAGAGCTTTTGCAGTGGTTAAGAGTAAATAAGTCCATAAGTGATTGATTTATCCTACAAATCAGGTTAATATCATCGATTACCCGTGACTCGACTCATGGGTATTAAGAAGGCTGGCTTGGGCCAACAACCAGGTCTTTAGATCAACGATGTAATTAACGAGGTATTATCATGGCTAAAGTTTGCCAAGTAACCGGTAAGCGCCCGATGAGTGGTAACAAAGTATCACACGCGCAAAACAAGACAAAGCGTCGCTTCCTTCCAAATCTTCAGTCTCGCCGTTTCTGGGTTGAGAGCGAAAACCGTTGGGTTCGCCTACGTGTTTCTACGAACGCTTTACGCACGATTGATAAAAAAGGTATTGATGCCGTTTTAGCCGAAATGCGTGCTAATGGCCAAAGCGTTTAATCGCTGCCTCCATATCATTTTTTAGCAATTTCATTTATATAGGAACATATCATGGCTAAAGGTATTCGCGATAAAATCAAATTAGAATCAACTGCCGGCACTGGTCACTTCTACACAACCACTAAAAACAAGCGTAACACGCCTGACAAGATGGTTTTCAAAAAGTACGATCCTGTTGTTCGCAAGCACGTTGAGTACAAAGAAACACGCCTTAAGTAGTTTTAGGCTCCAGTTTTTTGAAAAAGCTTCTCTTTATAAACAAGAGAAGCTTTTTTTATGGGTGCTAATTGATAATTAAATAGCCTCAGTACGCTGCAACAACCAAGATTTCGCATCACCTTCAACATAGGCTAATAATCGCTCACGCACTTCCTGATGATAGTTATTTAACCATGCTCGCTCATCCTCACGCAGCAGATTCAAATCAATACAACGCGTGTCGATAGGACATAAGGTCAAGGTTTCAAACTTTAGGAAATCACCAAATTCGGTCTTGAATGCAGGTTGATTTAACACCAAGTTTTCAATACGTATCCCCCACTGCCCCGGACGATAAAGACCCGGCTCATTAGAGGTAATCATGCCTTCTTTCATCTCGGCATCAGGACGTCCATAGCCATAATGCGAAATACTCTGAGGTCCCTCGTGAACATTCAGAAAATACCCCACACCGTGACCGGTGCCATGACCGAAATCGAGACCAGCTTGCCATAACGGTAAGCGAGCGATTGCATCCAAATTAGGCCCAGGCTCATTGACTGGGAAAACAGCCATGGATAAATTAATCATGCCTTTCAGCACTAAGGTATAGTCTTTTTTATGAGCATCCGTGATATGACCAATTGGTACTACACGCGTGATATCGGTCGTCCCATCGACATATTGACCGCCAGAATCAATCAGCAGCAACCCATCACCCTCAATCATGGAGTACGCTTCAGGCAAGGCGCGATAATGCGGCAAGGCACCATTTGCATTAAAGCCCGCAATGGTCGCAAAGCTCGGCGAAACAAAGCCCTCTTGACGCGCACGTGCCGCCGTAATCATCTCATCCACGTCTAGCTCGGAAAGCTCGTCACCGGCAACTAGGCGCTTTTCAAACTCAGCGAAAAACTCACATAAAGCAGCACCATCCTTTTCCATGGCATGACGGATATGCGCAATTTCCTTATCATTTTTAGAGGCTTTTAAGCGTTGGGAAGGGTTTAAAGCTAAGACTGCTTGCTCGGTATAAGGCTCACAAATTGACCAAGCCGTGCGCACGGCATCAATTAAAAGATTAGACTCATCATCAGCCATCAACTCCGCCAAGCAATCCTCTACCGCATCGTAAGCCAAAAGCTCCACGCTATCCTCAGCCAAAGACTGCTTCAATGCTTCCGAGAGCTTACTCGGTTCAACACATAGTATCGCTCGCTCAGCTGTCAGAATCAGATGAGATAAAAACACCGGATTGTACTCAACATCACTGCCGCGTAAGTTTAAAACCCAAGCAATATCATCGAGAGATGAAATCAAATGCACCTGACAACCTGCCGCCTCCATGGCCTCACGGACTTGCTTAAGCTTAGCCTGACGCGGTAAGCCTACATACTTCGCAGCATGTTCATAAATAGCGGCTTGCGGCAAAGCAGGTCTATCTTGCCAAAAAGCCTCGAGCAACTCATGCTCAACGACTAACTCAATATCGGCCTGAGCAAAGCTATTTTCTAAACTTAAGGCCTGAGATACGCTAAGCGCCATGCCATTAACCCCCACCACTTGGTCTGGAGAGAGCTGACTTTTAACCCAATCCTCAAGCTTCGGCGTGTCAGACGCCCCCTGCTTCATCAACTCAATACTAGACCCCTGAAGCTCCGCCTCAGCCTGCACCCAATAACGGCTATCAGTCCACAACGCCGCAGCCTGCTGAGTAACGGCCATATAGCCAGCAGAGCCAGTAAAGCCACTCAGATACTCGCGCTGCGACCAATGCGCCGGTAAGTACTCAGAGAGGTGTGGATCAGCGGTATAAACGAGCCAAGCATCTATACCATGAGTCTGCATTTGCTCACGTAGAGCCTCAATTCTTTGGGAAACGGTTAACATATTCATCAAGGTCGGGTATAAAATTAATAAACTTCTAAACACACTATTGTATAGGATCAAATTATCGTGCGTTCATTCATTATTTTAGCGGGAGTATTCGGTTTTTTAGCAGTTGCACTAGGCGCTTTTGGTGCTCATGGTTTACAGAAAGTTGTCGAACCTAGATACTTAGCAGTCTGGCACACTGGCGTACAGTATCAGATGTATCACAGCCTGGCTTTATTGGCCGTAGCTGTGCTCGCTGTAAATCATCTTAATCCTGCCATGGCTCAATTGGCGGCTTGGGCTTTTGTAATTGGGATTTTGTTATTTTCAGGGAGTCTTTACGCCATTGTATTGCTAGGTGTCAAAAACCTAGGCTTTATCACGCCCATCGGTGG
>JAAYRZ010000039.1 GCA_012518515.1 Alcaligenaceae bacterium | reverse complement strand
CTGAGCCCAGGCATTTCCTGATCAAATGAACGAGTGCCCATAATGCCCATGACCCAAGGAATATGAATGGAAAAGTCGTTTTTCATTTCATCCTGATTAGGGATAGCAATTACGTTAAAAGAGGCTGGTGCAGGCTCCGTCTCCCACATGGCTTCTAAAGCAGCAATTTTTACTTGTTGGTGTTCACCCATCAAGTAACCACTCTCATCACCTAGAGTAATAGCGCCTATAGATACTAAAAAGCCAAAGGCAGAGGCCACGGCGATAGAACGTTTGGCTAAGTCAGTGTTGCGTTGACGCAGTAAATACCAGGCACTGACGGCAATAACAAAGATCGCACCAGTGATATAGCCGGAGATCACTGTATGTAAAAACTTCGCCTGAGCAACAGGATTCAAGATGACTTCAAAAAAGCTAGTCATTTCCATTCGCATGGTTTCAGGGTTGAAGACCGCGCCGACGGGATATTGCATCCAGCCGTTAGCGATAAGAATCCATAAGGCAGAGAAGTTGGTGCCCAAGGCGACCAGCCAGGTAACCGTTAAGTGAGCCCGTTTGGACATACGGTTCCAGCCGAAGAAAAATAGACCGATAAAGCTTGCTTCAAGGAAGAATGCCATTAGGCCTTCGATAGCCAATGGTGCACCAAAAATATCACCGACGTAGTGACTGTAATAAGACCAGTTCATCCCGAACTGGAACTCCATCACTACCCCAGTACCGACCCCGATAGCAAAGTTAATGCCAAATAAAGCACCCCAGAAAAGCGTCATACGACGCCAGATATCCCGCCCTGTTATCACATAAATTGTTTCCATAATCGCTAACAAAAAGGAAAGTCCTAGTGTTAGCGGTACAAAAATAAAGTGAAACATGGCGGTCGCCGCAAATTGTAGGCGCGACAGACCAACTACATCTAATTCGAACATCACAGCTCTCCAAAGCAAAGGCTGATAGTTGAAGAGGTTTTGTCTAGCTAAAAAAAGTCTCGCCAGTGCTCTCAGCCCGCTATTTATAGCTCAGATATAAAAAAGCTAATAATAACCACAATGATTATTACTATTTGCCCAGTATCAAGAAAACTTATTGCGTCGTGATGACCAGTTATTTAAGTCTTATAAAACAAAGCTTAAGCGCCAATAAAATGCTTGATATGACAAAAGTACGTATAGAAGAACACTTAATTCCATCATACTCTGTTGAGATGAGGTGTAAAGTGTTTATACAAATGGAGGTGGGTCTAGGGCATGGTGTGGATGCCAAAAATCAAGGGGATTTGGCACCTGATGATAGGGAGGAAACTTAATCTGAGTGATTGTTGAGAAGCCGACCCACGCGATGACAGTAGACTCGATAATAGGCGTGTCAACCGCGCCCGGCAACACACAGAATAGGCAATGTGCCGCGTCATGTAGGTGATGACCGTGGGAATGAGGGAAGTCGAGGGTATAGCTAAGTAACTCACCTGTGGGACTACAGATCTCCAAGGTGATGATTGAGTCTGCCGTGTCGGCAGGATTACCTAAACTGCTATGTGCCGTATGCGTAAGCGATCCCGCTAGTATGATAACTAGCGTGAACCACCAAACAACAAGACGATGCCTCAGGTAAAACATAGGTTATATTAAAATTGACTAATATATAAAGTATACAGAATTAATCTTTGTTATACCATAAGATATCAGTATAAAACCTAATAGTTCGTAAAGACTAAGACTGTCGACTAGATAAAACAAGTCCTAGGGCGATCAAGGCAATCCCAAAAATATGATAGAGCTGTATGCTTTCATTAGCAAAGATTGCAGCTAAAATCACTCCGAATACAGGCATTAAGTGAATAAATAAACCTGATACCATTGGCCCCACGCGGCTGATGGCTACGCTATAACTGACATAAGCAATGACTGACGGAAAAATACCCACGTAGAGTAAGGCCATTTTGGCATTGTTATTAAGATGTATCGGTAACTGGCCACCACTTTCCCAGAGCCAGAGAGGCAGGAGTGCAATCACGGCAATGGCTATTTGTACGCAGGTCAGGGCTGTTCGATTCATCCCGTCAGGTGTGTTTTTCATCCAGAGAGTATAAATTGCCCAACAAATCATGGCTGTGAAAATAATCAGATCACTAGCATTAAAAGAAAATGTCAGGAGTGCATTAATATCGCCGTTAAGAATGATGGCACCTACACCGATCAATGACAAAATCAGGCCTATGGTAGGCAGGGTATAGAGGCGATGTTTATAGAAGATGACGCCAAATAAGATGATGAGAACCGGAATGGTCGAGTTCAATAACAAAGCATTAGTGGCTGTGGTGCCATGTAACCCTAGATAAATCAAGGTATTAAATGAGGTAACCCCGACGATAGACGTCTTGAGTACAAAGCCTAGATGCTGGCGGTAAAGTGGCCAGTCTCGTTTGATGTATTTGTAAGTAAAAGGTAGAAGGCAGCAAAAAGCAATCACCCAACGCCAAAAGGATAAGCTCATCGGACCAATATCATCTCTTACGATTCTACCAACGACAAAGTTACCGGCCCAAAATAAGGGTGGAGCAATTAATAAAAATAAAGTACTGAGATTAAGATTTTTAGTCACGACAAAAGGCTTGAAAAGAATAGGTTAAAACCAAAGCTTTACTCTAAATGATAATCCGTTTAGATAAGCAAAGCATAGGATTTACTTACAATGCTGACTTATAACTGACGATCTTTATATAAAGCAAAGGCCACCTATTTAAAACAGGTGGCCCTAAGCGTAAAATCCTATCGTCTACAAAGCAACTAGACTGCTGCTAAAGCTTGTTCCAGGTCAGCTAGTAAGTCATCAATGTGCTCAATACCAACTGAGAGACGAACCATGTCGTGACTGACACCTGCTGCGGCTAACTCATCGTCATTGAGTTGGCGGTGAGTGGTTGAGGCGGGGTGACATGCAAGGCTGCGAGTATCGCCAATATTAACCAGACGGATAAACAGCTGTAAGGCATCGATAAAGCGTGCACCACCTTCACGACCGCCCTTAACTCCAAAGGAGAGAATTGCTGCTGGTTTACCCTTGACGTATTTTTTGGCTAGCTCATGCTCGGGGTGATCAGGCAGGCCAGCATAATTGACCCATGACACTTTGTCATGTTGATTCAGGTATTCGGCTACTTTTAGGGCGTTTTCAGTGTGACGTTCCATTCGTAGACTGAGTGTTTCTAAGCCTTGTAAGAGTAAGAACGTACTAATCGGGCTGATTGCAGCACCCATATTGCGTAAAGGCACAACACGGGCGCGCGTAATAAATGCAGCCGCACCAACGTCTTTGGCATAGTTCATGCCGTGATAACTTGGATCCGGAGTGTTTAACAGAGGAAAGCGTTCTGGGTAGTCAGCCCAAGGGAATTTGCCACTATCGACAATGATGCCGCCGATGCTATTGCCGTGGCCACCAATATATTTGGTTAAAGAGTGAACAACAATATCTGCACCAAATTCAAAGGATTTTTGTAGTACCGGAGTGGCTACGGTGTTGTCGACGACCACAGGAACACCGAATTCATGGGCTATCTTGGACACAGCTTCTAAATCGACAATATTACCGAGTGGGTTACCAATTGACTCTACAAAGACTAATTTAGTACGGTCATCAATTAAATCACGGATTGACTCGGGGTTTTTGTGATCGAAAAATCGAACCTCAATACCTTGTCTTGGTAAGGTGTGAGCAAAGAGGTTGTAGGTACCACCATAGAGCGCAGAGACGGAGACGATGTTGTCACCTGTTTCGGCAAGGGTCTGAATGGCATAAGTAATCGCGGCCATGCCGGAAGCCACGGCTAAAGCGCCAATCCCGCCCTCAAGAGCAGCTACGCGCTCCTCGATGACTGCATTGGTCGGGTTAGTAATACGGGTGTAAATATTACCCGCTACTTTTAGATCAAATAAATCAGCGCCATGCTGAGTATTATCAAAGGCATAGGAGGTCGTCTGATAAATTGGTACGGCGACTGCTTTAGTTGTCTCTTCTGGCGTGTAACCTGCATGAAGTGCAAGTGTTTCGTCTTTATAGCTCATGTGGTTCCCTCTTTTAGATGAAAGGTTCTTATGCTTAATAGGCTAATGGTAGCACGATATATTGTGTAGTTAGTTATAAGCATAGTCACTAAAAGCGGGTTCTTAAAGTGAAATCGTCAAACTAGGGTAAGTCCTGCTAAAAAACAAATTAAATTTGTTTTTTAGCGGCGCGTCGGTGACGGATTATCTCAATGACTCCAGGCAATACTGACAAGAAAATAATTGCCAAAAGGACTAGACTTAAATTATCTCTAACGATAGGGATATTGGCAAAGAAATAGCCTAGATAAGAAAAGATGGGCACCCATAGCATTGCGCCAATTACATTAAAACGAGAGAAGAGACCATAGTGCATGTGGCTCATGCCAGCAACAAAGGGAGCAAAAGTGCGCACGATGGGAACGAAGCGGGCTAGGATGATCGTCTTGCCGCCATGCTTCATATAAAAAGCATGGGTTTTTTCTAAATACACACGCCGGAATATCTTGGAGTCGGGATTAGAAAATAGCCGGTGGCCGAAGTACTTGCCGATATTAAAATTGACAGCATCGCCGAGGATGGCTGCAATAATTAATATGAGTACCATCAGGTGGACATTCATTTCACCAATAGCAGCTAAGCCACCAGCGGCAAAGAGCAGCGAATCACCCGGTAGTAGCGGGGTAACTACTAAACCGGTTTCACAGAAAATGATGATGAATAAAATGGCGTAAATCCAGAGACCATAATCTGCTGCTAATACTTGCAGGTGTTGGTCAATATTTAGGATAAAGTCAATAATGGCGCCGAGCATATTAGTCTTCTTCTACAAAGGTTTCTTCGCGTTTTTTGCGGATGGCAGGGAAAGCAACGATAAAGAGTAGTGCTGCTGCCATGATTAATAAGGTCAGTGATAGGGGGCGTTCTAAAAAGTACATGAAGTCGCCACGTGATAGCAAGAGAGCTCGACGTAGGTTTTCTTCCATCAAAGGACCGAGAACCAAGCCTAATAATAAGGGTGCACCCTCGCAGCGCAATTTAAACCAGATATAGCCAATCACGCCGAACATGGCAAAGAGGAAAATATCAAAGGTATTGTAGTTTAAAGAATAAACACCAATGGTACAAAACAGGATGATAGCGGGGAAAAGTATACGATAAGGTACTTTTAATAGCTTAACCCAAAGCCCAATCAGGGGCAGATTTAGAATCACCAACATTAAGTTGCCGACCCACATGGATACAATCAATCCCCAGAATAAATCAGGGTGACTACTCATGACCTGTGGGCCAGGCTGAATACTATGAATGGTCATCGCACCGACCATCAAGGCCATCACTGCATTACCCGGTATACCTAAGGTTAGTAAGGGTATAAAAGAAGTTTGAGCGGCGGCGTTATTAGCAGATTCTGGTCCCGCTAGACCTGCTGGGTGACCACGACCAAAGCGTTCAGGTTCGCGTGAGATTTTTTTCTCTAAAGTATAGGAAGCGAAGGCGGAGAGTACAGCGCCGCCACCTGGGAGGACTCCTAGAGCGGAACCGAGCATGGTACCCCTAACAACGGCAGGTGCCGCTTCACGAGTTTCTTGCTTATTAGGATACAGACTGCCGATCTTGTCAGTCACCTCCACCCTGTTTTCACGTTGAGCGAGGTTAGACATGATTTCAGCAATACCGAAGACACCCATGGCCACAATGGCAAAGTCGATTCCATCTTGTAGCTCGGGATAATTAAAATCGAAGCGAGCTACGCCGGAATTGACATCGGTGCCGACCATACCAAGTAATAAACCTAAAATAATCATGGCAATGGCTTTGATTAAAGAGCCAGAGGCTAATACAACCGCACTGATTAAACCCAGAACCATAAGTGAAAAGTACTCAGCCGGTCCAAATTTAAAGGCAATTTCTGCTAAAGGAGGAGCAAAGGTAGCAATTAATAGTGTGCCAACACAACCAGCAAAAAAGGAGCCAAGCGCAGCAATAGCTAAAGCAGAGCCGGCTCTGCCGCGTTTGGCCATCTGGTGGCCATCAAGCACAGTAACTACTGCTGAGGTTTCACCCGGTAGAGCCACTAAAATGGCGGTGGTTGAACCGCCGTATTGGGCGCCATAATAGATCCCTGCTAACATGATTAAGCCTGCGGCAGGTGGCAGCACATAGGTGAGAGGTAGCAGCATGGCGATAGTTGGTACGGGACCAATGCCGGGCAGCACCCCAATCAATGTACCTAATAAGCAACCGAAAAATGCATAAGCTAGGTTTTCAACGGTAAAGGCAACCTGAATACCAATCCATAAATGATCAAATAATTCCATGGAGTGCACCTAATCCTTTAGAGAGTCTGAGCTTTTCTCAGAAGTTTGGTAGCTTTGCTTGGCATCAGCTAGTGCAGCTTGAGATTTTGCGCTGACCACGGCACTAAATTGATTATCGCTATCACCTTGTTCTTTAGCTAATCTAGCTCTCATATCGGCGTTTAATTTAACTTGCTTAATTTTGAAGTAACCTACAATGATGGCAAGGATAAAAAGAGCGGGAATAAGAATCTGTTGATACGTTTGCCATTCGGAAAATGGGTTTGGCGTTAAGGGCATTACCAGTTTTAAGCCACGGATAAAAGCGAGGTAAGCAAATAATAATAAGAAAAGTGCATTAGCGATGGCTATTTTTAAACTAAACTCATGGCTTGCCATGCTACTAAAAATGACCAAGACAAAAATCGATACATAGAAGCCCAAGGGTTCCAGCATAATACCAAAGCTTAGTAGTGAGCCGATGATCATGACTAAAATGTCCCAATCAAAATGGCCCACCTTATTTTCTTCCTTTACTTCGCCACGTAAGGCTGTAATGCTAAGTATGGCGCCCAGAATTAACAAGATAATACCCAGATAAAAGGGTAGGTAAGCTGGACCCATGCGAGCGGTGGTCCCCATGGAATAGGAGGTGGAGGCGATATAGGCAAAGAGCGCCCCGATAGCAATAAACATGATGCCGGACCAAAAATCTTGCTGATTTTTAATCATGGTAAGTGAGTCCCTTCATCTTTTTATATAGATACTTAATTAGCTGAAATCAGTATTGAGCTAGTGTGATAAGAATAGAAAGAGGCTATTTTAAGCGATATACACGCATTGCGTGTTAAGGGCTTTAAAAGTTACAGAATGAGTAAGAGCACATTCTGTAACTTTCTGCTTTGGAACAATTAGGATTGAGTGATGAGTTTAGTCACTAAATAGCCATCAAAAGTTTCTTGACCGCCCTCACTGCCCATGCCACTGTCTTTAATGCCTCCGAAAGGGGCTTCGGGTAAGACTGAGCCGGGGTTGTTGATATGAACCATACCTGCTTCGAGTTCATTTGATAGTCGGACAGAGGCTTGAAGATTATTAGTAAAAACATAGGAAGTCAGGCCATAAGGTAGACGATTAGCTTCGGCAATTGCCTCATCCAGGTCGTTAAATGGCATGATTGGAGCGAGTGGACCAAAGGGCTCTTCATTCATAATCTTGCAATCACTATTTATATT
>JAAYRZ010000038.1 GCA_012518515.1 Alcaligenaceae bacterium | reverse complement strand
TTTTTCCCCTAGAAGAGTTAAAAAGGAAGACTCATTTTGAAATGATAACAAGATTTTTAACAGGGTGGTTATATGAAAATTGTTGGAAGTTTGTAAGTGTTGAGAACAATTGTTTAAAAGTAAAGGGTTTTATTTATGGTGATACGATAGCTAATATGGGCGGCTGCTACAAGAGCTGAACTTGTAGTTCATACAGCATTCTCATCCAAGCAGTGCTGCACCAAAAGACGTTTATAGCTTCAAACCACCTTAAACTGCTGTATAACCACCATCAACTAGTAGCGACGTACCCGTAATAAACGAGGCATCATCACTCGCTAGGAACAATACTGCAGCTGATACTTCATGCGGTTCACCCATGCGGCCAATCGGATGTAGAGCTGCGATGCCTGAACGTATCTCTGGGCTAATGGTTTCCGTTAACGGGGTATTAATATAGCCTGGACAGACCATATTGCAGCGAATACCTTCTTTGGCATGAGAGGTGCCGACCATCTGGGTCAGCATTTTTACGCCGCCTTTAGAAGCAGAGTAGGCAGTGAGCTTATCTCGGGCAGCGATTGTGTGAATTGAACCATTGTTTACAATCGCACCACCGGTGCCTTGTTTTTTGAACTGTTGCACGGCGTACTTGTTGCAGTAAAATACACCATTCAAGTTGATATCAATGACTTTTTTCCAGTCTTCTGTACTCAACTCATCAACATTAGCCTCAATATTGATACCAGCATTAGCAAAAATGACATCCACTTTGCCGTATTGCTTCACTGTCTCATCAAAAAGGCTTTTTACTTCTTCTTCACTAGCAACGTCGGCACGAACAAAATGTGCTTCTGCGCCCTGAGCACGGATGGCTTCAGCGACGGCTTGACCTTGTGCTTCAGAAATATCAGAGACAATGACTTTAGCGCCTTCAGCGGCAAAAGAAAGGGCAGCGGATTCGCCTAAACCGCTGCCTGCACCAGTAACGATCACTACTTTATCAACAAAACGGGAATAACTCATGGATTAAAACTCCTTTTAAGTTGTAGGGTTGAGGAAAGTAAAAAAACTTGCTTATTAATATCTATTGTATCTTAGCAATAACTTAAATAATAAGAAAAACGGTTATCTTTGCGCGTTCTCAAGCGTTTTATTAGTTATCTTTAAATTAGATGTTAAAATCACTCAGCTCTTGCAATAAGAGCGCTTAACAATTAATTCTTTTTGGGAATTTCAATGAAAAAAACCGTACCAAGTCTTGGTCGGCGTCAATTTTTCAAGATTCTCGGGGTGGGTGCTGCTACAGCAACCTCAGCCGCCTTGGGTCTTTCTTCGACTGCCGAAGCCTCTGTCCGTACTTATAAACTTGTCCGTGCCAAAGAAACCCGCAATAACTGTACCTATTGCTCAGTCGGGTGTGGCATCCTCATGTATTCACTCGGCGATGGCGCTAAAAATGCTCATCCTAAAATTTTCCATATCGAAGGCGATCCGGATCACCCAGTGAGCCGCGGTTCCTTGTGTCCTAAAGGTGCGGGACTCGTTGATATGATTCATTCTAAGCAGCGACTAATGCACCCGGAGTATCGGGCGCCTGGTTCTAAGGAATGGGTGAAAATTAGCTGGGAGGATGCGACTAAACGCATTGCTCGTTTGCTTAAAGATGACCGTGACGCTAACTTTATTGAGCGTAATGAAAAAGGTCAATTAGTTAATCGCTGGTTAAGTAGTGGCTTTTTAGCCTCTTCAGCAGCATCTAATGAAACCGGCACGCTAGATTTTAAATTTGCTCGTGCATTGGGTATGTTGGGACTTGACTGCCAGGCCCGTTTATGTCACGCCCCAACCGTTGCTGCCTTGGCGCCGAGTTTTGGTCGTGGTGCCATGACCAACCACTGGGTGGATATTAAAAACGCCAACGTGGTGATTGTCATGGGTGGTAACCCAGCTGAGGCTCACCCAGTCGGTTTCAAGTGGGTGGTTGAGGCTAAAACTAAAAATAATGCTAAGTTAATTGTGGTCGATCCGCGTTTTAACCGTTCTGCTGCCGTTGCTGATATTTTCTCACCTATCCGTGCCGGTTCTGATACCGCTTTCTTGATGGGGATGGTGCGCTGGTTACTAGAAAATGACAAAATTCAACATGACTATGTACGCTCATATACTAACGCGAGCTACTTAGTTAATGACGGTTTTGACTTTAATGAAGGCGTGTTTTCAGGTTTTGATGCGGATAGTAAAAAATACGACAAGTCAACTTGGACTTATGCGCTAGATGATAGTGGCAATGTCGTACGTGACCCATCCATGCAGCATCCACGTTCAGTATTACAATTACTCAAAAAACACGTAGATCGCTATACCCCTGAGATGGTAGAAGAAATTACCGGCGTTAAGCAGGCTGATTTTCTTGAGATTGCAGAGATTGTCGGCTCCTGTGCGGCCAAAGACAAGACCCTGACTTGGCTCTATGCCTTAGGTTGGACCCATCATACTGGTGGTGCCCAGATCATTCGTGGCGCAGCCATGATTCAATTACTACTCGGTAACATCGGTATGCCTGGTGGTGGCGTTAACGCGCTACGTGGTCACTCCAACATTCAGGGCTATACCGACCTTGGTTTACTGTCTTTACGTGTACCTGGTTATATGGACCTTGCGTCTGACTCACAGCAGACATTGGCTCAATACCTTGAAGAAACGACGCCTAAGTCGCCGATTCCGGGGCAGGTTAATTATTGGCAACACACGCCTAAGTTTTTCGTGTCTTTGCTAAAAAATCTCTACGGACGTCATGCGACGCCTGAAAACGATTTTGCCTTTGACCTATTGCCTAAGTGGGACCGCAGTTACGATATGCTGGCTTACTTTGACATGATGTATGAAGGTGAGGTTAACGGATACATCGCACAGGGCTTTAATCCGCTAGCAGCGATGCCGGATAAAAACAAAACCTCTAAAGCGTTATCAAAGTTGAAATTCCTTGTGGTGATTGACCCACTGGAAACTGAAACCTCTAACTTCTGGCGTAATGAAGGCGAGTTTAACGACGTCAATACAGAAGAAATCATGACAGAGGTATTCCGTCTGCCATCCAACTGTTTTGCTGAGGAAGCGGGTTCGATCGTTAACTCTGGTCGCTGGTTACAATGGCACTATGCTGGTCAAGAGGCACCGGGCAATGCTCGTTATGACCCACAAATTCTTGGTGGCATCATGATGGAGTTGCGTCGTCTTTATGAAGAAGAGGGTGGTGCCTGTCCGGAGCAGGTCTTACATATGACCTGGGATCACGAAACCTACAATGATCCATATTTCCCGAGTCCAGAGGAAGTAGCTAAAGAGTTTAATGGCTATGCTGTTGAGGATGTCTATGACGATAGTGGCAAATTGATTTTGCGTAAAGGTCAGTTGCTAGATAGCTTCTCTCAATTGCGTGATGATGGTTCGACTCAGTGCTTCTGTTGGGTGTTTTCAGGCTGTTGGACCGAAGCTGGTAACCAGATGGCTAACCGTGATAATACGGATACGGGTCTGGGCAATACACCCGGTTGGGCATGGTCTTGGCCTGCTAACCGCCGCATTCTGTATAACCGAGCATCCATGGATGAGATGGGTAATCCGTGGGATCCGAAGCGCAAGATACTGCACTGGGATGGTAAAAAGTGGACTGGAGCGGATATTCCTGACTTCCCGGCAAATGTGCCGCCTGGCAGTGCAGCGACACCATTTATTATGCTGCCTGAAGGCGTGGGTCGTTTATTCTCGGCTCAAGGCATGAATGATGGTCCTTTCCCTGAGCATTATGAGCCGGTAGAAAGTCCATTGGAGAGTAATCCTCTGCATGCAGAAGTGACTCACAACCCAACCGCACGTATTCTACAAAACGATGCAGAGCGTATGGGTAATCGCACGGAGTATCCTTATGTGGCTACTACGTATTCGATTACGGAGTTATTTAGACACTGGACTAAGTTCTCACATCTAAATGCATCAATGCAGCCTGAGCAGTTTATTGAAATGAGTGAAAAACTGGCTAAGGAAAAAGGCATTGGCCATGGTGATAAGGTCAAGGTAACCACCAAGCGTGGCTATATTACGGCTAAGGCAGTGGTTACTAAGCGGATGCGTACCTTGCAAGTCGCAGGTCAGGAAGTCGAACAAATCGGTATTCCTTGTCACTGGGGCTTTGAGGGGGCTACTCGCAAAGGGCATTTGGCTAATACTTTATCCCCAGGTGTAGGTGATGCAAATTCACAAACGCCTGAGTTTAAAGCCTTTTTAGTCAATATTGAAAAAGACAAAGGGGCAAGAACGTGAGCTCAATCGACGTAAGTTCGGTGCATCGTGAACCGATTATTCAACGTGATTTAGCTGAGCTCTATAACCGCCGCGCCGCGCGCTTGCGCGCGCTGGCGGAAGGGCATGAGCAGGCTGATTATTTGTTGTTAGCAGCACGTATTGCGGAAAAACAGGCTCAGTTATCTATGCCTGTTCCTACACAGAGTTCAGTAGAATTATTGGACGCAGAAGAGGTGGCGGGTTCAGAACAGTGGCTGGTGCATTTGGATGCTTTGATTTCGATGTTTCAAGAGGAATCATCGGCAGAATTTGCAGAGGCGCTGGCTTTACTGAATACGATGTCTTCAGAAGAAAAAATTGACACGGCTTTACAGTTGTTACGTTGGGAGTTTTCCGAGGTGCCTGCTGTAATTGCCCCCTTGCTATGGTCGGCTTTGTCATTGGAAGTGTCGTTAGTGGCACGTCGGACTCAGTTGGTGGTGCCAGAGCAGGAAAGTAGTCATTGTCCTGTTTGTGGTGGGCTACCAGTGGCTAGTACTATCCTGACCGGCAAGCAGCAAGGCTTGCGCTATTTGCACTGTACCTTATGTGAAAGTGATTGGCATATGGTGCGTTCTAAGTGTTCTAGCTGTAATGACAGTAAGCAAGTGGAGTATTTGAGTCTGGATTCTGAAGAAGCGGCTGTACGTGCGGAGAGTTGTAATCACTGTATGGGTTATCTCAAAGTCATCTCAGAAGAGCGAGAACAGGAGGTTGAGGTAGTCGCTGATGATCTAGCTACCTTATTGCTTGATATGGCCGTGGTCGAAGAGGGCTTTGGTCGGACTGGTTTTAATCCATTTGCTCTACCGGTGGCTGCTGAGGAGCTGCCCGAGGTGTGAAATTAACTACCGACTAAAGGTGAGGAACAAGTTTATAGCTTATAAAATTGACTTTCGATTATGAGGGGATTAAGCTATAAGCTTGTTGATTAGGGAATTTACTCCAACTTGCGCCCTAACCATTGTGTAAAACTAGCTAAACAGGAAATTCATCATGAGTAGCTCTACTTCTATTTTGGCCGATGCGCCAGTTTTTACTTCATTTGCTTTATCTGACTATAGCTCAGAGATTTTTGACTCATCTAGCCCGCTAAGTACTTCTTATGACAGGGAGTTTGTCCTTGAGAAGCTCACGACGACCATGATTGTCATTGGGAGTAAGCACACATGCTTGCATAAAACAAGCAATGAGTTACTGATTAATGTTGACGATGCGGTTGTGATTTGTGATCAAGCAGCGATTTATAATATCGAGGTGTTGGAAGCGTGTAAGCGTCTTTTAAAGAGATCTTCACATGTAAGGATCGTAATTAAAGAAAGCAGTCAGGCCGCACAGCAATTACATCAAAGACTGTGTGAATTAA
>JAAYRZ010000217.1 GCA_012518515.1 Alcaligenaceae bacterium | reverse complement strand
GTTTCTACTGGTACCTCTATTCAGGCTGCCGATAGTTTAGTTAGACCCAGAGAAAGAGCCAAGGATGCTCAGCCTGTCCAAATAACTAGCGCTAATCCTTACCCCCAATCTGCAAAGGAATAAGTTATGTCGTCTTTCGGAGGTTTTAGTTCGAATCGTAATCAAATGACTACGGTGTCAGAAATTAATATGATTCCGCTCATTGACGTGATGTTGGTGTTATTAATTATTTTTATGATTACAACACCTTTGATGACCCATGCCATCAAAATCGATGTGCCACGCGTCAGTAGCCAACCTGCGGAGCAGGATCCGGAAAGCATTGATTTGGCTATTAAGGCTACCGGTGAAATGTACTGGAATGAGGCTGAAGTGGATATGGATGGATTGCGCGACAAGATGCGGGAATTGGTTGTTGCACAAAAGGACAAAGCGATTAATTTGCGTATCCGTGCTGATGGTGAGGCTCATTATGAGCAAATAGCTCAGGTAATGGCTGCAGCTAGAGGCACTGGGGTTAAGCGCTTAGGATTTATTACTACTCCAGATATCAGTGCAGCTGATAGAGCGAGTGAATCGGCAGCTGAAGCAGCTCAAGGAACTGAGGGCGCGAACGCTACTAGCACTGAAGGTGCTACTGGAGCTTCTGCGGCAGCAGCTACTCCATCAGATACTGCTAGTACAGCGACGTCTACCTCAGCTGCCTCTAGTGTGACTGCCCCAGCAGCCACAAGTACTAATTAAAGCTCTTCTTCTTGTTTGAGATCGTCGTAAGAATAAAACTTTACGCCGATCTCAATCTTGTCTCTGCCATTCTGGCGTCGGTGGTGATTAGTATCTCTTAATGAGTAAATACAGCCACAATATTCCTGCTGATAAAACTCTTCACGCTTACTGATTTCAATCATACGAGCTGAACCACCGCCTTTGCGCCAGTTGTAAGTCCAATAAACAAGCTCAGGGTAACGTGCTGCAGCACGATGACCGCAATCATTAATTTGAGCCATGTTTTTCCAACGAGAAATACCTAATGAACTAGTGATGGTGTCAAAGCCATTTTCTGCTGCATAAAGGGCTGTTCGCTCAAAGCGCATATCAAAACATTCGGTACAACGAATACCTCGCTCGGGCTCCCACTCCATTCCTTTTACGCGTTCGAACCAATTGTCCATATCGTAATCGGCATCAATAAAATCAATACCATGAGCCTGAGCAAAGCGAATATTTTCTTCTTTGCGAATCTCGTATTCACGCTTAGGATGAATATTAGGATTGTAAAAATAAATACTATAATCAATTCCTGACGCGAGCATGGCCTCCATCACCTCTCCTGAGCAGGGAGCACAGCAAGAGTGGAGCAGCACTTTATTGCGCCCTTTGGGAAGGCGAAGCTCTTTACGCTCTATGTCAGTGACACGAGGGGTGGCTGGTAATTCAGGTTTGGTGATGATTTTCTCATTTAAACGGGGGTGATTACTTTTAGTCATGAGAACTTTACTCCGGCAAAAACTTTTTAGCATCAGGAAAAGCAGTGTTCCATAGGTCAATCACTGCTTGACGTTCCTTTATCATTGATTGTGGGTCGGTACGGGCGCGATCATCGCCCTGTAAACGCAGGCTATGCTGCTTAGCTCGATAGTCACGATAAATATCGGCTACCCTGTGGGCTAATGGTTCTGGCAGTAACTTGTATTGGCCAGCCATCTTTAATAGCGTGATATTACCAAGGTTTTTTATCAATTCAGGGAATTTGTGGCTATAAGCCAAAACAATATACTGTGTTATAAACTCGATATCAACCATACCGCCGATATCGTGCTTTAGATCAAATAGGGGGCTACGGTTAGGGTGCCCCTCATGCATGCGTTGGCGCATGGCTACAATACCTTGCCTTAGTGTATCTAAGTCACGCTTGCGTATCAAGATAGATTCTCTTAGTGACTCAAATCGTTGACCAATTTCCGGGTCACCCGCACTAAAACGAGCCCTACTTAGAGCTTGATGCTCCCATAGCCATGCTGAGTTAAGCTGATAGTTTTCGAAACCATCAAGGCTTACCGCAAGTAATCCTGCATTCCCATCTGGTCTCAGTCGTGTGTCGATATCATATAAGCGCCCTGAAGAAGTCATGGTGCTTAGCCAGTTGGTTAGACGACGAGCAAATCGCGTATATACTTCAGTACCTTCAACAGAAGCATCGTCAAATAAAAAAACCAAATCAAGATCTGATATATAGCCTAGTTCTTTACCACCTAAGCGTCCATACGAAATAATTGCAAATTTTGGCAAGGCCGGAGTGCAGGAGGGGTCACTGCGTTGACACACCATAGGCCAAACTCGCATCATGCTTTCTTCAAGTAACTTATCAGCGAGAAGGGATAATATATCTGCCAAATGTTCAATGCTGATAACCCCCTCAATGTCCTGGGCGAGTAACTGAAAGGTAATCTGTTTTTTTAAATCACGCATTAAGTTCATTTGTAGTTCCATGTCGGGACTACCATCTTCTAATACACTGGCGTCGAGATCTAGCTGTAATTGCTTGATAACATCCTTAATCACAATGGGTTCCAGAAGATCTTGCCAATCTATGAGTTTGTCTAAGACAATTGGGTGACTGGTAATGTATGCAGCAACCCAAGGACTGGTGTCGAGCATCCTAACGATTCTTCTTAAGACCTCAGGGTACTCATCAAGTAGTGCCATGTAGGAGCTACGTTGAACCACATTTTCAATTAGATCCATAAGCCTAGAGAAAGTGCTGATGGGCTGCTTTGCTTTAGCAACGGCTTTCATCATCTTAGGTAGTAAGGAGTCTAGACGACTTTTAGCTTGTTGGTTAAGGCTCTTAATTCGATAGTTCTGTCGAAGACTGTCGAGCATAGGTTCTAAGGCATTAATTAAGGCTTCATCTTCCACAGCAAGGCTGATGCCACTTTGTTCAGACTCATTGCTTGGGCTGTGAGCAGGTTGAGTGGTACTATCCATTAATTCGGTAGGTTCCAGTCCGTGATCAAAGTACTTGTGCTGAGGAAGTGACGGTGTGATATGTTCTGCTGACTCGTCAGTTTCAATACCAATAATTCTAAAGGCTTCCTTAAAAGTATGGCTCACGCCTTGGCGGTGTTGGGTCAATAAGTTGTTAAATTGATTGAGGTTTAAATTGAATAATTGAGCAAGCTGGCTCAGTTCTTCGTCATCTTCTGGGAGTAAGTGGGTTTGCTGGTCGTTTTTGTATTGCAGCAAGTGTTCAATTCGTCTTAAAAAACGATAAGCTTCTTCGAGGAGCTGCTTTTCTTCATCGTCAATAATTCCGGCTTGAGACTCGGCATTCAGTGCTTTAAAGAAGCTAGCCTGTCGTAAAGAAGGCATCTGACCACCACGAACGAGTTGGGCAAGTTGCACAATAAATTCAATCTCTCGAATACCGCCTTCGCCCAGCTTAATATTGCGCTGTGTGTCAATTAGTGAACGGCTTTGAGCACGATGGTTCCAATCTTCGCGTATTTGTTCACGTAACTGACGTAATGCAGCTAAAGTATCGAAGTCAACATATTTTCTGAAGACAAAAGGTAGCTGTATACTCAAAAACTGATGAATATAGTATTGATCCTGGCTATTAGTGAATGCTTTAAGAGTAATGGGTCGTGCTTTAAGCCAAGCGTAACGCTCCCATTCACGGCCTTGTTTGAGTAGGTATTCGTCAAGACCTTCTAGGCTCCAAGCTAGCGCACTGCCACCTCCATCTGGACGCAATCGTAGGTCTGTCCTAAATACAAAACCGTCGGCAGTGGCTTCAGATAAGATATTGGCAATGCGTTGAGTAAGCTTTGTAAAGTATTCATAATGACTGATTGTACGTTGTCCGAAATTATCAATATTGCTTTCACCATCGCACGGGTAGAGCATGATTAAATCAATATCAGAAGAAACGTTAAGTTCTTTGCCACCTAGTTTCCCCATGCCCAAAATTAACATCTCTAGTGGTAAGTCGGTTTTGGGGTCAATTGCTATGCCATGGCGTTTTATTAACTGAAGCATTGCCGAGCGATAGGCCAGTTGTATGGCTCTGTCGGCAAAATAACTCATCGCAAAAAGAACTTCTTCTAAGCTTGCTAGGCCACAAATATCACGTACAGCTAGCGTGCAAAATATACGTTTTTTGGCATTTCTTAAGATGGATTTACAATGTTCAATAGACAGTGACTCCGCCAACTCCTCTTGTTCCAGCAGTTGTCGTAAATCAGCATTTTTTATGACATCGACTTGTGTTTTAGCAGCTGAAAAAGATGAGGGGATAGTTTCTAAAATAAGTTGATCTAGCCAATCCTCAATATTTGAGGGCGTCAGAGAGCTTTGTATATCAATAGCCAAGCGCTCTTTAAAACCAGTTTCTGCCGCCAAGCGGCTAGTGAGGTAGCGAGACCAATTTGACGCTTGTGATATGAGAGACTCAGGATCATGAGTAAGACGATTGATTTGCTCTGCAGCCATGGGTACACTTCTT
>JAAYRZ010000216.1 GCA_012518515.1 Alcaligenaceae bacterium | reverse complement strand
GTATCCCTATAGTCAGTGGTGTGGGGCATGAGACGGATACGACCATTGCTGACCATGTAGCAGATTTGCGCGCACCTACACCAACCGCTGCGGCTGAGATGATAAGTAAAGCAGCTTATGCCTTGCCGGGGATTCTGGATGACTTTGGTTTGCGCATCAATCGCGTGATGCTACAGGTAATGAGTGAGCGTCAAGCGCGTTTTTCTGAATTGCAGCCACGCTTAAATCGTCATGTTGAGCGCTTATTACTTGATAAAAGTATGCGTTTTGATGAGTTAAAGCCACGCTTGGTTGCACCGCAACGATTGCTTAGTCAGTATGAGGAAAAGTGCCTACAGCTTCAGCAGTTACTAGGGCGTAATTGGCAAGAGCAATATAGCAGTAAACTTAGCCTTTTGGAGGGGTTATGTTTGCGTTTGACGGCGAGAAAGCCTAACATAGAGGCTGAGCGCGAGCGTCTGTCGCAGTGGCAGGAGCGGCTCGATCGAAGTATTCATCAGCAATTAAAAGCCCACCAACAAAAGTTTGAGCAATACGCTCAGCTGTTGCATAATATTAATCCGAAGCAAGTCTTGCAGCGCGGATTTTCTATTGTGTATGATGCTGAGGGCCAAGTGGTTCAAGCAGCTGAGCAATTAGGCGTTGGGCAAGAGCTTCAGTTAGAGTTCGCAAGCGGACGTGCTGCAGTACATGTAAAATCATTAAATTTAAAGGAGCAATGATTTATGAGTAATTTCACTTTACCTCCATTGCCTTACGAAATGAACGCTTTAGAGCCTCACATTTCTAAGGAAACTCTTGAGTACCACTACGGTAAGCACCATCAAACTTATGTAACTAACCTGAATAACCAGGTTCCAGGTACTGAGTTTGAGGGTAAATCACTAGAAGAAATTATCAAGTCTTCAACTGGCGGTATTTTTAATAACGCTGCTCAGGTTTGGAATCATACTTTCTACTGGAATTGCTTATCACCTAACGCAGGTGGTCAGCCTAGCGGTGCGCTATTAGACGCTATCAATGCTAAGTGGGGTAGCTACGAAGCCTTCGTTGAAAAGTTTAACGCCTCTGCTGCTGGTAACTTCGGTTCTGGCTGGACTTGGTTAGTTAAAAAGACTGATGGTACCGTTGATATCGTTAATACTAGCAACGCTGAAACACCATTAACGACTGACGATAAGCCGTTGTTAACCTGTGATGTCTGGGAACATGCCTACTACATCGATACTCGTAACTCTCGTCCAGAGTACTTAAAGAATTTCTGGGCTTTAGTTAACTGGAAGTTTGCAGAAGAAAACTTCGCCTAGTCAGTTCTAGCTGTACTCTCGTGTTTAGTGTTTAGCTGAACACGATATAAAAAGCTCCTCAGCCTTGGCTTGAGGAGCTTTTAGTTTTTTAGTTTAAGTCTATGCGATTGAAGCAATTAATATTTTTACAAACACTGTTTTAGAACATCGTTAATTTCTTCGACGATGGGCTGACGTTGGAGTACCTTCATGTCAGCGTGAATAGCACCTCTACCGTGGGTCGGTAGTGAGATCTCTACTGTCGCTTGTGGTTGACCACTATCAGTACTAGGCACAGTACCCATCCACAGATCAGTGGTAATAGAGCGTACATGCGCACTTGCTTGGTATTCTTTCAGTTTAGTTTCAACACATAGGGCAAGTGCAGAAGGTATTTTGTCGGTAGGTGTTTCCAAGGTTTTGATGTAGCGTTCCTGACCAACTATTTCGCTACTTGACGTGCCGCATGCGCTAAGGCTTGTGGCTACACAGATCGCAAGGATTAATGTTTTTTTCATAAGAATTCCAAAGGATAAGATGTTGAAGTTGAAAGATTTTATTGGGGTTCAGTGAGTTGTTGGGCTTTTTCAGCTTGTTCGGTGTCTTGCCATTCCCCTGCTTGTAGCTGATCGCCTATCTTGACTTGGTTGCGCTCAAACCAGCCTTGGTTTACCTCTAGAGCAAATTGCGCTGGTGCCGTAGAGCAGACACTACTTTCATCTAGGGGTTGCATATCAAAAATATCAATTACTTTAGCATTTTCATCTAAATATGCAATACTAAGTGGTATGAGCGTGTTACGCATCCAGAAGCAAAGTGGTTCTGGGGATGAAAAGACAAATAGCATCCCACGATGCTCAGGCATAAACTCACGATACATGAGGCCACGTTGACGGCTGCGACCAGTATCAGCTATTTCTGCTAATACGGCAGCGTTGCCGAGACGTAGGGGCTTCACCTCAAGCGTGTCGACCTGATTGAAACTAGGGAGTTGGGCAAGGCTAGCCTTTGAACTTAGTAGACTAGCCACAGTAAAGCTACTTACTAGGAGTAGTTTAAGGAAATATCGCATTGACGGAATCGCTAATAATTTATACAGTAGTCATTGATTTTATAGGATTGTCTTGAATTGTTAGTGTTCGGGCATAAATTAAGTAATATTAAAACCAATAGATTAAGCTAATACTTTATCGGTTGATATGATGTCTTGTGTAGCCGATTTTAATTTTATGATCTTTTAAATATGTCAACTAAAACTGAAATAGGTACGGTCAAAAAGCAGCAGAAAGCTAATCTTAAACCACCTCCTTTTTATCAGGTTCTTATGCATAATGATGACTTCACAACGACGGATTTTGTAGTGGAGGTGTTGCAACGCTTTTTTGCTTTTGATATAGAGCGTGCAGTTGCGCTAATGCTTAAGGTTCACCATGATGGTAAGGCTGTCTGTGGAGTTTTTAGCCGAGATGTGGCAATGACCAAAGTTGAATTAGTTAGGGATTATGCTAGACAGCATGAATATCCCTTGCGTTGTAGCTGCGAACCAGTTTAAATGCAAATAAGAGTAGAGCAATGACTGATGGTGCGCTACTTATACCGACTTTAATAGAGGTACTGATATGATTTCCCAAGAACTCGAAGTGACGATCCACTTAGCCTTTGTCTCGGCTCGTACTCGACGTCATGAGTTCGTGACAGTTGAGCATTTGTTATTAGCGTTGTTAGACAATAATGAGGCGACCGACGCCCTGCATGCTTGCCACGCCAATATTCCCTTACTGCAAAAGCAATTATCTGTCTTTATTGAGGATAATACACCTACTGTCGCTCAGGACGACCATGGTGATGCACAGCCTACATTGGGTTTCCAGCGAGTGATTCAGCGTGCAGTTATGCATGTTAATGCCACTCATGGTTCTGGCGGTTCAGACAAAGCAAAGCGTCAGGTTACCGGCGCTCATATTTTAGTGTCTTTGTTTTCAGAAAAAGACTCTCATGCCGTGCATTTTTTACAAGAACAAGAAATTAATCGCATTGATATTGTTGAGTACCTGTCGCATGGCACATCTAAAGATAAACCGGTACAGCAGTCTGCGCCACGCGCAATAAGTCACGAGTCTGCTGAGGTTGTTGAAGAAGAGCAAAATACACCCTTGCAGCAATGGGCTGTTGATCTCAATGAGCTAGCAGAGCAAGGCAAGCTTGACCCAGTCGTGGGGCGAGAGCAGGAGTTGGACCGCGTGGTTCAGGTGCTTTGTCGTCGCCGTAAAAATAACCCCTTATTAGTAGGCGAGGCTGGTGTTGGTAAAACAGCGATTGCTGAGGGATTGGCACAACGCATTGTGAATGCTAAGGTTCCAGATATTTTAAAGACGGCCAGAATCTATTCTTTAGATATGGGTTCATTATTGGCAGGGACTAAGTACCGAGGTGATTTTGAGCAAAGAATCAAGTCATTACTAAAGCAGCTTGAGACAATTGATAACTCTATCCTTTTTATTGATGAAGTTCACACCATGATTGGTGCAGGGTCCACCTCGGGCAGCACCATGGATGCTAGTAACTTACTGAAGCCGGCTTTATCTTCGGGTAAGTTGCGTTGTATGGGGGCGACAACTTACAAGGAGTATCGCGGTATTTTTGAAAAGGATCATGCCTTGTCTCGTCGTTTCCAAAAGGTTGACGTGGTGGAGCCGACAGTAGAGGAGGCCATTCAGATCCTTAAGGGGCTGAAGTCTCGGTTTGAGGAGTATCATGAGGTGCGCTACACGCAAGCTGCTATTGAGGCGGCTGCAGAGTTGTCAGTGCGCTACTTAAATGAGCGATTCTTACCCGATAAAGCGATTGATGTGCTTGATGAAGCCGGAGCAGCTCAGCGACTATTACCTAAATCACGACAGAGAAAGTTATTAGGCAAGCCGGAAGTAGAAAGTACTATTGCTAAGATGGCTCGTATCCCAGTAGCAGCTGTATCCAGTGATGAGCGTAGTAAGTTGCAGACCCTCGAATCCGAATTAAAATCAACTATCTTTGGTCAGGATGAGGCAATCATCACGCTGAGTTCTGCTATGAAGATGGCACACTCTGGACTTGGCCGAGAGGATAAACCAATTGGTTCCTTCTTATTTAGTGGGCCGACAGGGGTGGGTAAAACTGAGGTTTCAAAGCAATTAGCAGCATCTTTGGGGATTGAGTTGATTCGCTTTGATATGTCCGAGTACATGGAAGCACATGCGGTGTCCCGTTTGATCGGAGCACCTCCGGGCTATGTAGGCTATGATGACGGCGGTCTCTTGACTGAGCAAATCAATAAGCATCCGCATTGCGTTCTTTTGTTGGATGAAATTGAAAAGGCAAATCCGGCCATCTATAACATCCTTTTGCAGGTGATGGATCACGGGACGCTAACTGATACCAATGGTCGTAAGGCAGATTTCCGCAATGTCGTTATTATCATGACGACTAACGCCGGTGCACAGAGCCTTAGTAAAGGCAGTATTGGCTTTACACAAAGTACTCAACAGGGTGATGAGATGGTTGAAATTAACCGCACTTTCACGCCAGAGTTTCGTAATCGCCTTGATGCCATTATTTCTTTTGCCCCGCTTGAGCGAGATATCATTCTGCGTGTTGTGGACAAGTTCTTGATTGAGCTTGAGCAGCAACTACAATCCAAGCAGGTTGAGGTGGTGTTTAGCGATAAGTTACGCGCTTATTTAGCTCAGCATGGCTTTGATCCTCATATGGGCGCGCGACCGATGCATCGTCTGATTCAGGATAAGATTCGTCGTGGTTTAGCTGATGAATTACTGTTTGGACATTTGGAAAATGGCGGTTTTGTGAGTATTGATATTGATGATCAGGATAATGTCATTCTTGATTTTGATGAGCCAAAACCCAAAAAGAAAAAGAAAGCCGCTGTTGTTGATTAGATTTAACTGGTCTCTAACCTAGCTAAACTCTATTTAAAAGCTTAGCTAGGTTTTTTTGTTTTCAGGTATCTGTGAACACAAATTTTTGTACAATATTTTATTGATTAATTAAAAGCTTATAAAAATGAAAAAAATATTCCTTAGCACCTTATTAGCCTTGGCTTTGCCTAGTGCCGCCATTGCAGAGGTCGTTGTTGGCGTGACTATATCCAATACCGGACCGGCGGCGGCTATCGGTATTCAATCACAAAATGCAGTCCAGCTATGGCCAGAGACGCTAGGTGGTGAGCCGGCACGCTATGTGATTTTAGATGATGCGACGGATGTCAGTAAGGCCGTTCGTAACGTTCGTAAGATGACGTCTGAAGATAAGATTGACCTTTTGGTGGGACCAAACATTACTGCTGCTGCCTTAGCTATTCTAGATGTACTTAAAGAGACTAAGACACCTATGATTTCCTTAGTAGGTTCAGGGAGTGTGGTACAGCCGATTGGTGAGGGAGGTCGAGAGTGGGCCTATAAGATGTCACAAAACGATGATTTAATGGCTCGTGCTGTGGTTGAGGATATGATTAATCGCGGCTATAAAAAAGTTGCATATATTGGTTTTGCTGATGCCTACGGCGATAGCTGGTGGCGTGAGTTTTCCGAGGCTGCTGAATCTAAACTTGAGATAGTTGCTCGGGAGTCATATCAGCGTACGGACAATAGTACGATGGGACAGGTCTTAAAGTTGATGAGCGCTAATCCAGACGCAATTTTAGTTGCTGGTTCGGGTACACCGGCGGTGTTACCACAGCAAACGTTGCATGAACGAGGTTATCAAGGTCAGATTTACCAGACTCATGGTATCGCCACACCGGAATTTATACAGGTGGGTGGTTCGGTTGTAGAGGGAACTCTTTTTCCTACTGGACCCAGTGTAGTTGCAAGGACATTGCCAGATGACCATCCAGTTAAGACGGCGGCTCTTGAATTTGCCGAGACCTATGAGGCCAGCTATGGTGAGGGTACAGCGACCCAATTCTCCAGTGATGCTTGGGGCGCTTGGGTCTTAGCTGATTCAGCTGTAGAGCGTACCTTAGCAGAAGGACATAAGCCGGGCACGAGTGAGTTTCGTGAGGCCTTGCGAGTGCAATTAGAAAGTACTAAGGATTTAATTGTTCCGACCGGTGTCTTAAATGTCACCGCCCAGGACCACCAAGGCTTTGATGAGCGAGCAGTGGTCATGGGTAGAGTCAAAGACGGTAGGTTTGTTTATGCAGCGGATTAAAGCTTAGTTATCAGTTTTATCAAGTGCTATAGCTTGGTTAGTAGAGGCAGAAGTGGTATCGCTTTCTGCCTTTGCTTTTTTAGAGCGCAAGGTGATGTGAGCAATTTCTGATTCAATCCCTATGCGTATAGGTAAACCACCCCAAACGCCTGCACCTCGGTTTTGATAAAGGAACATATCGCCTATCTTATAGAGGCCTTTTAAAAAACCACCATTAGCAAATTTGGTGACTAAATTTAGTACGGTAATTTGGCCCCCATGAGTATGACCAGACAGCTGTAGGCTGACGCCTTTAGCGGCATTTTTTTGGGTGTTGGTCGGGCGATGGCTCATGAGGATGATCATATCGTCTTCATTTGTGTGAGCAAGTGCCTTATCTATATCTGGCATATCTTCGCCGAAACGGGCGGCCGCTTCATCTGTTACAGCGGCAATGACGATTTCATCAGTACCATGTTTAATACGGATGTTTTGATTAATCAAAACTGGCAAACTGATGCTTTCGAAGGCGTTTAACCAATTATCTAGTCCGGAATAATACTCATGATTACCCAAAGACGCCCAAACCCCATCGGGTGCATTAAGCAGTTTAAAAGAGCGAATATCGCGGCGTCTGTGTTCTGGTGTGCCATCAATGAGATCACCTGTGATAAGCACCAAATCAGGATTTAGGAAGTTTGTTCTACGGAATACCTCACCTAGCCATGACTCTGGTAGTAAGCGGCTAGTATGCAAATCAGTTAGATGTACGATGCTATAACCATCAAAAGCCGGTGGTAGTTTGTCAAAATACAGTTCTGTCTCAGTAACCGTAGGAAAACTGACAGCTCGCCAAACACCGACCGCGCAAATAAAAGTCGAAAACATCACCATAAAGCTACTGTTGAGAGGCGATAAAATAGCTTGCCTGATTCGTTCCCCTTTGCTAAAGGTATAGCTGAGAAGTAGCAGAAAATCACGTAGTAATAAGGCGCAAGCTAATACCATCATGGAGCCGAATGCCCAGCCCATCGTCATGATTAACCAACCGGGAATTTCGGGAGCAGCCAAGCCACCTAAAAAATGCTTTTGTAAAAAATGAATTTGAGTCGCTAGAAATGTAATACCAGCGTAGCTCAGCTTAAACCACCAACGCAGAGGAAGGGGGCGTATTAAGCGGATAAAGATATAAGTGAAGATCAGTAAACCGAAAAAATGGATAAACAAATTAACTTCCTTTTATAGCTTTAGCTGTTTTTTTTGTGGCTTTCTTAGAGGCTTTTTTAGCTGCTGTACTTCGTCTGGAGAGCGGACTTAACTGCTTCTCTTTAAACTCACATAAGTCATTAATGCCGCATTGCCAACACTTGGGCGAGCGTGCAGTACAGACGTAGCGACCATGTAAAATGAGCCAATGATGCGCGTCTAGTAAAAACTCCTTGGGAACTAGTCGTAATAGTCTTTGTTCCACTTCCAGTACATTTTTGCCTTTAGCAATAGCGGTACGATTAGATACTCGGAAAATATGTGTATCCACCGCCATGGCAATTTCACCAAAAGCAGTATTTAAAACGACATTGGCTGTTTTTCTGCCGACACCTGGTAAGGACTCTAGCGCGCTACGCTGATTAGGTACTACACCATCATATTCTTCTACAAGGATTTTAGCAGTTGCTAGGGCATTTTTAGCCTTAGTTTTGTAAAGACCAATACTTTTGATTGCATCAGTAAAGCGCTCTAGACCCATATCGAGTAAATCTTGAGGTGTTTTGACCGTGGCAAATACAGGATTCATGGCTTTATTAACCGATACATCGGTTGCTTGAGCCGATAAGAGGACAGCAATTAATAATTGAAAATTGTTGTCAAATTCTAGTTCTGTGGTTGGATTAGGGTTTGCAGCACGGAAACGCTCAAAAATTTCTTGACGTTTTAATTTATTCATCAGATTATTCAGTGGTAGGGGTTACTGCCTGGCGACGTGCTCTTGCTTTTGCCAAAGCAGCAGCGATGGCTTGTTGTTTAGTGTCTTTAACTTCAGGAGTAGTTGTTTGTAGGTCTAGACTATTTTTGCTTAATGTGCGTTCAGCTGCTGTTGCTAAGCGTGCTGACTCTGCTTCTTTTTGTTGTTGAAGACGTTTTTCACGATGCTGATAGTTATGCCAAGCTTTATTCGCATCCTGCTCAGTCCATTGGCGGTTAGCAGGAATCATCTCGATACAATCGACCGGACAGGGTGCAACACAGAGCTCACAGCCTGTACAGAGCTCAGCCACGATAGTGTGCATGAACTTATTGGCACCAATAATGGCATCAACTGGACAGGCTTGTATACAGAGTGTACAGCCAATGCAGTGTCGCTCTTCGATGATGGCTAATTGTAATGGAACATGCTCACCACAATCTTCCGTGTTAAGTGGAAGAGGTGGTCGATTAAGGATTTTTGCTAGTGCTGAGATGCCTTCGTCGCCACCAGGCGGACAGCGGTTAATCTCTTCGCCTTCACTGATCGCTGTAGCATAAGGAAGGCAACCGTCATAACCGCATTTAGTACATTGTGTTTGTGGTAAAACAGCATGAATTTGTTCTACTAAAGGATTCATTGCTT
>JAAYRZ010000215.1 GCA_012518515.1 Alcaligenaceae bacterium | reverse complement strand
TTGCACTAGGGATTATGCCGTATATTTCATCATCAATTATTATGCAATTGATGACGGCAGTAGTCCCATCCCTTGAGGCCCTGAAAAAAGAGGGTGAATCGGGTCGTCGTAAGATTACTCAATACACTCGCTACGGAACTGTGCTTTTGGCATTATTCCAATCGTTTGGTATTGCTTCGTTCATTCAGAACTTTGAAGGCTTAGTATTTACACCGGGTGCAATGTTTGTATTTACGACCGTTGTTTCTCTGGTAACAGGTACAGTTTTCTTAATGTGGCTGGGTGAGCAAATTACTGAGCGTGGTTTAGGTAATGGTATTTCCATCCTGATCTTCGCTGGTATTGTGGCTGAGTTGCCTACAGCAATTTCCAATATGTTTGATTTAGTTAGTAATAACCAAATCACAACAATCGCAGCCCTGGCAATCTTTGCGATTGTCGTAGCGATTACAGCCTTTGTGGTCTTCGTTGAAAGAGGTCAACGTCGAATCACAGTGAACTATGCAAAACGCCAAGTTGGTAATAAAATTTATGGTGGTCAAAGCTCCCACTTGCCATTGAAAATTAATATGGCTGGTGTGATCCCAGCGATTTTCGCTTCTTCCATTATTTTATTCCCAGCAACTATTGCCAGCTTTTTTTCGCAGGCAAATGAAATTCGTTGGTTGAGTGACTTATCAGCGGCTTTGCAACCTGGTCAACCTTTATACATTACTGTGTTTACAGTGTTGATCATTTTCTTCTGCTTTTTCTATACAGCGCTAGTTTTTAATAGTCGTGAAACAGCAGATAATCTAAAGAGAAGTGGTGCGTTTATCCCGGGTATTCGTCCGGGTCGTCAAACGGGTCAGTATATCGATAAGATTCTTATGCGTTTGACTTTGGTTGGCGCAATCTATATCACCTTAGTGTGTTTAGTGCCAGAATTCTTACGTATGCAATGGCAAAATATCCCCTTCTACTTTGGGGGTACTTCGTTATTAATTATTGTTGTCGTGAGCATGGATTTCATGGCTCAAGTCCAGACATACTTAATGTCACAACAGTATGATTCGCTTCTTAAAAAGTCTAGCTTCCGTGGCTCGACTACGATTAGATAAGGAAATTTAGGTAATAGCATGGCTAAAGATGATGTTATTCAAATGCAAGGAGAGGTTATTGAAAACCTCCCTAATGCAACATTTCGCATTAAACTGGAAAATGACCATGTCGTATTAGGTCATATTTCAGGTAAAATGCGTATGCACTATATTAGGATTCTGCCCGGTGATAAAGTCACTGTGGAGCTCACGCCCTACGATTTGTCTCGTGGAAGAATAGTTTTCCGTTCTAAGTAAACGGTATAAAAAAGGAGTCAACCATGAAGGTAATGGCATCGGTAAAACGGATCTGTCGCAACTGCAAGATTATTAAACGTCATGGGGTTGTGCGTGTAATTTGTACAGATCCACGTCACAAGCAACGTCAGGGTTAATCCTGCGTAGTTATAAGTAAGAGGAACAGTCATGGCCCGTATTGCAGGCATTAACATTCCGCCGCATCAACATGCAGAAATTGGTCTTACCGCTATTTACGGTATCGGTCGCAGTCGCTCACGTCAAATTTGTGAAGCGGTTGGCATCGAATACTCTAAAAAAGTAAAAGACTTAACAGATGCAGAACTCGAGGGAATTCGTGAGCAATTAGCTCAGTTCATTATCGAGGGTGATTTGCGACGTGAAGTACAATTATCTATTAAACGTTTAATGGACTTAGGCACCTATCGTGGCATGCGCCATAGAAGAGGATTGCCGGTTCGTGGACAGCGCACTCGCACTAACGCTCGTACCCGTAAGGGACCGCGTCGTGCTGCTATGTCCTTGAAAAAATAATTTGGGGTAGCAAATTATGGCGAAAGCTTCTAGCGCAAGTCGTGCGCGTAAAAAAATTAGAAAAGTAGTAACTGACGGTGTAGCACACGTTCAGGCTACTTTTAACAACACAATCATCACAATTACTGACCGTCAAGGTAATACCTTGTCATGGGCGACGTCGGGTGGTTCGGGCTTTAGAGGCTCGAGAAAATCGACGCCTTTTGCAGCGCAGGTTGCAGCCGAGTCAGCGGGACGTGAAGCTTTAGAATATGGTATTAAAAACCTA
>JAAYRZ010000214.1 GCA_012518515.1 Alcaligenaceae bacterium | reverse complement strand
GTTGGCTAGTGTATTCAGGCAGCTCAACTCGATTTGCAAACAGAAGCCCACTAACAGGAAAACGGCGAATCCCAGCAGGACAAAGTCTTGGCTCTAAACGCTCCATCACCCCATCATAAAAATAGACTCGACTACCATTACTATCCCGTGCATCAAAGCCCCATAAAAAGGCCTCTACGTCATAGAAAAAATAAAGCATACCCTGCTTTGGTAATTTATTATCTTTGTCGAAAACGCTCAATTCCGCACAGTTGAACTGTGCTATAAAATTTAAAGGTGACCCCGTCTCTGGATTGCTAAACCACTCAATTTCCGGTGGTAAATCAGGTTCGCCCCCAAAACGTGATGTACCTAATACCTGCTGATTAACCTCGTGCTGCACTTCAATGACAATGCTATTTTTCGCATATTGTTGCATTTCATCATATAATTCGCTGAGCCCAGCCTCCGCAAAAACCGCTCTAAACTCCTCCAACGTCATCACCTGAAACCTCCTTTTAACATTGAACAAGATATGCTTAACGCCTTAAACAGTTTATGAACTGCTTATTACGGTTTTATTGCATAAAAAAAGCTGACTTCAATTGATGAAGTCAGCCTCTAAAGAAAAAAGTTTTAAGTGATACTAAAGATAGTGCATCACCATATTGTGACCATTAACGTCAACTACTTGGGCATCAACGCCAAAAAGCTTTTCTAGGTTTTCAGAATTAAGTACATCGTGTGGCTTACCATGTAGTACCAGTCGACCTTCCTTGAGCCCGATAATTGAATCAGCATAAGCTGAGGCATAATTCACATCATGCAAAACCACAATGATTGTACGCTGATGGTCATCAGCAATATGTCGCAACTGGCGCATAAGTTGGCGCGAGTGATACATATCTAGGTTATTGAGCG
Source organism: Alcaligenaceae bacterium (assembly GCA_012518515.1). Lineage (GTDB taxonomy): Bacteria > Pseudomonadota > Gammaproteobacteria > Burkholderiales > Burkholderiaceae_B > Oligella. The sequence continues at coordinate 3,834 of JAAYRZ010000214.1, read as the reverse complement.
GTTCATCTAACAGCAAATAATCTGTGGTCTGACAAAACACCATGGCAACCATGACGCGCTGACGCTGTCCACCTGAAAGCTCAGTCAAATAACGCCCACGTAAATCATATAAGTCAAAACGTCTTAAGGTTTTTTCAACAATGGCTCGGTCATCTTCGGTAGGACGACCCTTATGATAGGGATAACGGCCGAACATCAGCATTTCTTTGACCATAATGCGGCTGGTGATACTGTTTTCCTGACGCAAAATGGCAATTTTCTTAGCCATATCAGCACTCGGCGTTTTGCTGATATCCATGCCATCAATGCTAATCTGACCTTGCTCAACATCCTGCAAGCGCGCCATTAAAGAAAACAAAGTCGACTTACCCGCTCCATTAGGCCCCACCAGAGCAGTAATTCCGCCCTTGGGGATCTCTAAACTGATATCTTTTAAAATCTTCATTCCACCGACTTGGAATGATAGCTGATCGATTGTAATCATAGGTCCATCACAGCGCTTTACGTCTGAGTAAAAATATAATAAATACGATACCGCCAAGGAACTCGACCACCACACTAAGCACCGCTTGCATTCCTAGGAAGTGTTCGAAAATCAATTGGCCCGTCACTAAAATTAAAGCACCAATAAGAAAGGCAGCTGGAATTAACAGCGCATGACGATGTGTTTTCATCACAGGATAAGCAATTCCCGAAACCAGTAAACCAAAGAAGCTGACAGGCCCCACGAGTGCAGTTGAAACAGACACCAGAACTGCTATTAAAAATAGCATCAAAACCATCGAGTACTTATAGTTAACACCTAGATTAATAGCATGCTCGCGCCCCAGTGAAATCACATCTAGCTCATAACGAAAACGCCAAATAACTAAACTGACTAGCGCTACAACTACTAGACTGATGCCTAATAAATCCGTCTGTATAACATTAAATTGCGCAAAGGAAGCAGACTGTACAACAGCGAACTCCTCAGGGTCAATGATGCGCTGTAAAAAACTGGTCAGACTACGGAATAGCACCCCCAGAATCACCCCAGTCAGCACCATGCGGTACAAATCGTCCTGAGCTTTGAGGAATAAGGTGGAGAACATCACTAGGGAAGCAAACAACATGATGCCAACCTCGGCACCAAACTTATAAGCATGTCCCAATGTCGCATAGCCCAAACCACCAAAGACAAAAATAAGCACTGTCTGAATCAGTAAATACAAGGCATCAAAGCCCATAATATACGGTGTCAAGATACGATTTGAGGTGATGGTCTGGAACAGAATCGTAGAAATGGCAATCGCATAAGCGACAACCAGAAGAGCAACTAATTTGCTCCCCCTGAAACTCAACACAAAATCCCAGTGTCCACCCGATTTGACGGTCATAAACAACACCATCGAAACGAGCAATGCGCCGGTCATAAATAGTAACTTACGCATCTGCATAGCGCTTACGAGCACGTAGAGGACGTGCATATAAAAGATAAAGGAACAGAATCGTACCAATAATGCCGATAATAGTGCCCACCGGAATCTCATAAGGATAATTAATTAGGCGACTAGCTATATCACAAGCTAACACCAACGCACCCCCACTTAACATATTCCAGGGTAAAGTCTGGCGGACATTATCACCCATGACACGGCTGACAATATTGGGCACCACCAGACCGATAAAAGGAATGGCTCCGACTGTGACCACAACAATAGCGGAAATTAAAGCAACAATCAGCAATCCCACAGCCGTGATCATATTATGATTTAAGCCTAAGTTAGTACTGATTTCCTTGCCTAGTCCGGCAATGGTAAATTGATTGGAAAAAATATAGGCAATGACGCACAAACAAGCTGTAATCCACAGCAGTTCATAACGCCCCACCAAGACACTGGAAAAATCACCGATGAACCAAGCAACCAAATACTGCATCATGTCATACTCATAAGCAATAAAGGTTGCAACAGCACCAATCACACCGCCGTAAATCATCCCGACCAAAGGCGCTAGTAACTTAGCCGTAGGTGGCAGCACCCTGACAATCGCCATAAAACCAGCCAAACCAATAATGGCAGCAATGCAGGCAATGACCATCTTTATAAAGACCGCACTATGGGGCAGTAACAATGTCACTAGCAAAAGACCTAAAGTTGCTGCTTGTGTGGTTCCTGTCATCGAAGGCTCAACGAAACGATTACGCATTAACATCTGCATAATCAAGCCAGCATTTGCCATCGACATACCAGTCAAAATCACGGAGGCAGTACGAGGAATGCGGCTAGCGAAAAAAACTTCGCGAGCCGCAGCGTCTTGTAATAGCAAGGTGAATGAAACCTCACTCACCCCGACAAATAAACTAATTATAATTAAAGCAATAAAGACGACTATTGCCAGTAAACGCCATACCATATTTATATCGTTATAACTCTCTATCGCTACTCTAAAAACGCCTCATGCCCAAAGGAAGCCTAAAGCGCTTTCAGGGTGAAAGAAATCAACGAGGTATCGCTTATTTAGCTTCAGCTTGTTGCACGGAATCACGCAACAATTTGAGCTCTAACATCATCTGCTGATAGCCACCAGAAGCTAAATAGGAGGAGCTATCTAAATAAATGATTTGATTATTTTTAAAGGCCTTAGTGTCTTTAAGCAGTGCATTATCAAGTACTGCCTTGGCATTTTCACCCTTAGCCTGTACTGCTGAGCTACGATCCATGACAATCAACCAATCCGGATCCAACTTACGAATGAATTCAAAAGAAACCGGCTGACCGTGACGAGCAGTACTCTCTGTATCATCGGCTGCTTCCCAACCAAAGTCATTAAATAAATAACCAAAACGGGATTTTACACCAAATGAAGCAATCTTAGTGCCGTTAACCATGATCATCAACGCCTTACCTTGGTCTTTGACAATCTCTTTGGTTAAGGCTAATTCCTCAGCAAGCGACTCTTGTAATTCTGCTGCACGCTCCTCTTTTCCGAATAGCTTACCTAATTCCGTCAAAAGCTTTTGAGAGTTATCTACTGATACACCGGTGTTAGTCACATCAACGACTGGACCCAATTTGGCAATCGCATCCGCTTTAGGGGCCATACGACCACCAATCACAATCGCTTCAGGTCGAAGACGATTTAATGACTCTAAATCTGGCTCAAATAATGTACCTACTTCGATAGAATCAGCTTGTTTAGCATCTTTTAAATAATCAACAAGAATATTGGTAGCAATACCCTTCGGAGTAACTCCTAAAGCCTCCAACGTGTCCATAGCGGCCATATCATAAACAGCGACATTGTCACTGACTGGCTGCTCAAAAGTGACCGGCCCGCGGGCTGTATTAATCTCAAGCGCTTGAGCTGCTGATGCACCAGTAAAGACTAAAGCTGTAGTTAAAAACTTCAGAAAAAATTTATTAAGTTTCATGCTAAAAAACAGACCTATAAAAATAATATTCGCCGAGACATACACTAACTACTACTCAAACATGTATGTCTATGGCGAATTATCGATTGTACATAATGAGAATCGTTATCATTATAGTATAAGATTAATATTTATTTGATGTATTTTGAGGCTTGATTTCAAATAATTATTACAGGCTGTAATAATTAAGGGCTATTTTGATGTGATAGTGAGACGAGCGCATAAATGAGCGCAGAAAAAACATACTCCAGAAATGACAAAAGCCTTGTTTATATAAACAAGGCTTTATCAACAGAATCTGGCGGAAGCTGTGAGATTCGAACTCACGGAGGGCTATTAACCCTCGCCGGTTTTCAAGACCGGTGCATTCAACCGCTCTGCCAAGCTTCCAGTCCTGGTGCACTCGGCCGGAATCGAACCGG
>JAAYRZ010000213.1 GCA_012518515.1 Alcaligenaceae bacterium | reverse complement strand
TACATCCTCATCACTTAGTTGTTCTTCGTATTGATCAAGAAAGCGCGTAAGGATTAAATCATTTTCTAATAAACCACGTCGTGCACGCCAACGAAGGCGTGCACGCGCAAGTTCAACTTCTGATATGCTCATCCGTTAGTACTCTATAGCGTTAATGTACAGTGATTAAACTGTACGACGAACTAGCATCTCTTTGATCTTACCGATCGCACGAGTCGGGTTTAAGCCCTTAGGACATACGTCCACACAGTTCATAATCGAGTGACAACGGAATAAGCGATATGGATCCTCAAGGTCATCCAGACGCTCTGCAGTTGCCTCGTCACGGCTATCAGCCAAGAAGCGATATGCCTGTAACAAGCCAGCAGGCCCCACAAACTTGTCAGGGTTCCACCAGAATGACGGACATGAGGTTGAACAACAGGCGCAAAGAATACATTCGTATAAACCATCCAGCTCTTCACGCGCTTCAGGACTCTGAAGACGCTCTTTTTCAGGTGCTGGTGTATTATTAATCAAATACGGGCGTACTGAATGGTACTGATTGAAGAAATGCGTCATATCAACAATCAAGTCGCGAATTACCGGTAAACCCGGTAATGGACGTAAAACGATAGGTTCTTTTAAGTCGCGTAAGTTAGTAATACACGCAAGCATGTTTTTACCGTTAACGTTCATGGCGTCTGAACCACAAACACCCTCACGACACGAGCGGCGGATGGAAACACTATCATCTACGTCATTTTTAATGCGCACGATCGCATCTAATAGCATCTTGTCATTTGGGCCAAGCTCTACATCGAGCTTTTGCATATAAGGGCGCTCGTCCTTATCGGGGTCGTAGCGATAAATCTCAAATTTAACAATTCGTTTAGACATAATTTTTACCTATACTCCTTAGAATGTACGCTTCTGGGGAGCTACTGATTTAGCAGTTAATGGCTGCATCTTAACTGGTTTGTATTCTAGGCGACTGCCTTCCGAATACCATAAAGTATGCTTTAACCAATTCTCGTCATCACGCTCAGGATGATCATTTAAAGCGTGAGCACCGCGACTCTCTGTACGTGCGGCAGCTGACGTGATAGTAGCGCGAGCCACCTCAACCATGTTGGCAATCTCCAACGCTTCCTGGCGAGCCATATTAAAGACTTTAGACTTGTCTTTAAAGTAAATATGGTTAGCACGCTCAGCAATCTCGTCAATCTGCTCAACGCCTTCGTTAAGTAGTTCGAGAGTACGGAACACTCCGCAGTGTGTCTGCATAGACATACGCATTGCATCACCAACGTCCTGAACCTTTTCACCAGAAGTACGAGATTCAAGGTCGCTAACACGGCTGATCGACTTCTCAATCGCTTCTTTAGGAAGATCCTGATGTGATTTCTGCTTTTCTAAGTGCTCTTCAACAAGATGGTTACCAGTCGCACGACCGAACACGATCAAGTCAAGTAAAGAGTTAGTACCTAAGCGGTTAGCACCGTGTACTGAAACAGCGGCACACTCACCTACAGCGTATAAACCATTAATTACTTTATTTTCGCCATTAACATAGTCTAATACCTGACCTGCGATATTGGTAGGTAAACCACCCATCTGGTAGTGGATTGTCGGTACGACAGGAATCGGATCCTTAATCGGGTCAACGTTACCAAAGCGGATTGCAATCTCACGAATCGATGGCAGACGCTTATTAATCACGTCAGAACCTAAGTGGTCAAGCTTCAAGAGTACGTGGTCTGCATTAGGGCCACAACCGCGACCTTCTTTAATTTCCTGGTCCATAGAACGCGAAACGAAGTCACGAGGTGCCAAGTCCTTAAGTGTTGGAGCATAGCGCTCCATGAAGCGCTCACCGTCTTTATTTAATAAGATACCACCCTCACCGCGAACACCCTCGGTAATCAATACACCGGCTCCAGCCACACCCGTTGGGTGGAACTGCCAGAACTCTAAGTCTTGTAGAGGAATACCGGCACGAGCCGCCATACCAAGACCGTCACCTGTATTAATAAAGGCGTTAGTGGAAGCAGCCCAAATACGACCAGCACCACCAGTAGCTAATACGGTTGCTTTACCCTCAAGAATGTAAATCTCACCAGTTTCCATCTCAAGTGCAGTAACACCAACTACATCACCATCGTCATTGCGCAATAAGTCTAATGCCATCCACTCAACGAAGAACTGAGTGCGGGCAGCAACGTTACGCTGATACAAGGTGTGCAATAAAGCGTGACCAGTACGGTCAGCAACTGCACAGGCACGCTGCACAGGCTTTTCACCGAAGTTAGCTGTGTGACCGCCGAAAGGACGCTGATAAATAGTACCGTCTGCGTTACGGTCAAAAGGCATACCAAAGTGCTCTAATTCGTAAACAGCATTAGGCGCTTCACGACATAAGTACTCAATCGCATCTTGGTCACCTAACCAGTCTGAGCCCTTAATCGTGTCGTACATATGCCATTGCCAGCTATCCTCACTCATATTACCAAGAGAGGCACTCACACCACCTTGTGCGGCAACTGTGTGTGAACGCGTAGGGAAAACTTTTGATAGAACAGCAACAGACAAACCAGCCTGAGCTAATTGTAATGAGCAGCGCATACCGGCTCCACCGGCGCCTACTACGACCACGTCAAATTGACGACGCGGTAAAGAAGAATTGATTGCAACCACGGCTTATAGACTCCAAAGAACACTAGCAAAATAAACGACCGACGAGACTAACCACATGACAGTTAGAACCTGAAGAGACAGTCTAAGTGTCGCACAGGTAATGTAGTCCATCCAGATATCACGTACACCAACCCAAGCATGATAGGCTAAGGCCAAGAAAGCTAAGGAGGCAGAGATTTTCCCTGTTGGGAAACCACCGAACCAGGTGAAGGTAAATAAATTCACCCAAGAGTCGTAATCGATTTTTGTGAAAATGACTGCTAGTAAAAATAAAACTGAGTAAACGGCCAAAATGACAGCAGTAACACGCTGTGCAATGAAATCCATCGTGCCGTAACCAGAGCCTACAGCAACACGCTTGTGGCCATATTGTTCATAACGATCCATTAAAGCACTCCAAACATTTTAATTGCAAAAATAAAGGTCAGAGCTAAGCTAACGATTAAAACAATCTTGGCGCTCTTTTGAGCATCAGCTTTATCTAGACCGCGACCCATATCTAGCGTTAAGTAACGGATACCTGCGCATAGGTGATGCATAAAGCCCCATAATAAAACCAATAAAATCAGTTTTAATAGAAAGCCGCTAAACCCAGCACCTAAATTAGCAAAAGACCCGCTAGAGCCTACACTAGCCGCAAATAAAGGCACAAAAACAATCGGCAACGCCAAAAACAGCATGGCGCCACTGACACGGTGCAAAATCGATACTTTACCGGGAAGCGGCAATTTATAATCGACGGTAATATTCCTTAAGCTCAAATTGCGAAACTCGCGATTAGGCTTTTTTTGATTTTCAGACATAGTAGATTGGCCTCAACTTAACAAAGAAACCTCAAAAAACCATTTAAAAATGGTGTAGTTAATAAAAATACGCCCCATTAGTTTAAACTATTTCTGTAAAAATAGTCTTTTGTTAGATACATTCCTTTACGAATTTCTATGGGTTTGTCACCATATGTGTAAGCAATTCGATTAATTGCTAACAACGGATAGCCCTCAGGAACCCCTAACAACTGTGGCACCTTATCACTTGCAGCAACTGCATACAACTGCTCTTCAGCCCGAATCATACTAACCCCAAACTCTGACTCAAACAAGCCATATAAAGGCAATTGCTTCTGCAAGGTGGCAAGGTTCAGCTCTTTAAAACTTGCAGCAGGTAAAATAATTTGCTCATAAACAACGGGCTTATCACCAAAATGCATTACTCGGTCGATTTCTACCACCTCACTACCAGCAGGCAACTCTAGCAAATCTAACTCCAGCTGCTCAGCTGGACGAAACTCACAGGCGAGAAACTTACTTGCTGGCTTTTCTCTTTTCTCCTGACCATGACGACTAGCTAGGCGTAAAAAACGGTAACGCACCTCATCTTCATGATGGGTAGCAACAAAAGTACCCTTACCCTGACGACGAATCAGCACACTCTCAGCTGCTAATTCATCAATGGCTTTACGTACAGTCCCCTGACTGACGTGATAAAGATTAGCTAATTCGACTTCGCTAGGGATACTCTCGCCAGGCTTCCACTCCCCCGCCCCTAAACTTTCAAGAAGTAACTCCTTAATTTGTTTATAAAGTGGAGAAAATGCTGCGCGTTGGCGCGCCATAGCGGCAGCCTTAGCAGACCTCGAGGATAAAACCCTAGGCCCCTTAGGTGCTGCTACTCTTAACCCCTTGCGAGGAGACGCTTTAGATGCTGGTTTTGATTGTGATTTACTCATGATTTTATGAAAAATAAGTTGTCCTATTATCGCACTGAGAATAAAAAATGTCCATTCATCTATAAGACATAAGATATAAGATATAAGTCGTCATTGACGCAAAGCAAATATTCGTCTAAGCTAAACAGGATTTTTAAACGTTTCATAATATTTTGTTTGTAAACGCTGGAGTTACTTTATGTCAAAACCTGCTGTTCGTGTAGCGGTAACAGGCGCCGCTGGCCAAATCGGCTATGCACTTTTATTCCGTATTGCTTCTGGTGAAATGCTTGGTAAGGATCAACCTGTCATCCTTCAATTACTAGAAATCCCTGATGAAAAAGCTCAAAACGCTCTTAAAGGCGTCATGATGGAGCTAGATGATTGTGCTTTCCCTTTATTAGAGGGCATGACTGCTCACAGCGATCCCAAAGAAGCCTTTAAAGGTGCACAAATCGCTTTATTAGTGGGCTCTCGTCCACGTGGACCAGGCATGGAGCGCGCAGACCTACTACAGATCAATGCCAAAATCTTTATCGAGCAGGGCCGAGCTCTTAATGAAGTTGCCGACCGCGATGTAAAAGTATTGGTTGTGGGTAACCCTGCCAACACTAACGCCTATATTGCTATGAAGTCAGCACCTGATTTACCAGCTAAAAACTTCACTGCAATGCTACGCCTTGACCATAACCGTGCCTTAACTCAATTAGCACAAAAGTCAGGTAAGGCAGTTAAAGATATCCAAAACTTTGCAGTTTGGGGCAATCACTCACCAACCATGTATCCTGATTATCGCTTTGCTACCGTTAATGGCGAAAGCTTAAAAGACACCATCAACGACGAAGAATGGAACAAAAATGAGTTCATTCCTAAAGTCGGTAAACGTGGTGCAGCGATTATTGAAGCACGCGGCTTATCTTCTGCAGCTTCTGCTGCTAACGCTGCCATCGATCACATCCGTGACTGGATCTTAGGCTCAAACGGCCAGTGGGTAACTATGGGTATCCCTTCTGATGGCTCTTACGGCATTCCTGAAGGCATCATGTATGGCGTTCCTGTGATTTGCGAAAATGGCGAATACAAGCGTGTCGAAGGTCTTGAGATTGATGACACCTCTCGTCAATACATGGACAACACACTTAACGAGCTGTTAGAAGAGCGTGAGGGTGTGGCTGATTTATTAAAATAATCCTACTTTAGATTATTTTAAATCAATAAAAGCCGTTTTAAACTGCTTAACAAACATAGCCATCCGTCATCATGTACAGATGGCTATTATTTTAAATAGAGAACGATGATATGAGTCAACTTTCAGCAGGTGCTGCTTTTCGACAAGCTTTAGCCGAAGAAAAGCCACTACAAATTATTGGTGCAATTAACGCTAACCATGCCTTACTTGCCAAGCGTGCAGGGTTCAAAGCAATCTACTTATCTGGTGGCGGTGTCGCAGCCGGCTCACTTGGTTTACCTGATTTAGGTATCAACACATTAGATGACGTACTAACAGACATTCGCCGCATTACCGATGTATGTGATGTACCTCTATTAGTCGATATTGATACTGGCTTTGGCCCGTCTGCTTTTAATATCGCTCGCACCGTTAAAAGCTTAATCAAGTTCGGCGCTGCCGCTTGTCACATCGAAGACCAAGCCGGTGCTAAACGCTGTGGCCACCGCCCTAACAAGGAAATCGTTTCAACTGAAGAAATGACTGACCGTGTTAAGGCTGCCGTAGATGCTAAAACGGATGCTGATTTTTACATCATTGCGCGTACTGACGCAATTCAAAGCTTTGGAGTTGAAGCCGCACTAGAGCGTGCCCAAAAATGTGCAGAAGCAGGTGCCGATGCCATCTTCGTAGAAGCCGCTCATGATTTAGAAACCTATAAACACTTCAGCGACAACCTTGATGTGCCCGTCTTAGCCAACATCACTGAGTTTGGTGCTACCCCGCTCTTCTCTGTTGATGAATTGGCCTCTGCTAACGTCGGCATGGTTTTATACCCTCTTTCCGCTTTCCGTGCGATGAATAAAGCAGCACAGACGGTTTATGAAGCTATTCGTAAAGACGGACATCAAAAAAATGTTGTCGACCTTATGCAAACTCGTATGGAGTTATACGAAAGCATCGGTTACTTTGAATTCGAAGAATATTTAGATAATCTTTACGCGAAAAAATAATTTCACATAAAAAATCATGGGAGGACTTATGAGTCAAACAGATCAAAACACAGAAAGCAAACCTAAAGGTAAGAAGTCCGTTGCGCTCTCAGGCGTAGTAGCAGGCAATACAGCACTCTGTACCGTTGGCTTATCGGGTAATGACTTGCACTATCGCGGCTATGACATTTTAGATATGGCTAGCGCGTGTGAGTTTGAAGAGGTGGCACATTTACTTATTCACGGCAAACTACCTACAGCTTCAGAACTAGAAGCCTATAAAGCAAAACTAAAAAGACTCCGTGGCTTACCATTAGCTGTTAAAGAGGTACTAGAAAGCCTACCAGCAGCGAGCCATCCAATGGATGTAATGCGCACCGCAGTATCCGTTTTGGGTTGTGTACTACCTGAAAAAGACGATCATAACGCAGCTGACGCTCGTGATATTGCAGACCGCTTGATTGCCAGCTTAGGCTCTGCCCTACTTTACTGGTACCACTTTAGCAATAACGGCATCGTAATTGACGTCGAATCAGAAGAAGATAGCATTGCAGGCCACTTCCTTGAGCTATTGCACGGTGAAACACCCCCGGCAGAATGGGTAGAAGCCATGCACATTTCTCTCAACCTCTACGCTGAGCACGAATTCAACGCCTCAACCTTTACTAGTCGCGTAATTGCTGGTACCGGTTCTGATATGTATTCTTGCGTTGCTGGTGCCATCGGCGCTCTCCGTGGTCCTAAACACGGCGGCGCTAACGAGGTAGCTTTTGAAGTCCAAAAACGCTATGACAATGCTGACGAAGCAGAAGCTGATATTCTTAAGCGCTTAGAAAATAAAGAAGTGATCATCGGTTTTGGCCACCCTGTATACACCGTGTCAGACCCACGTAACGTGGTAATTAAAGGTGTTGCCAAGGAGCTTTCTGAAAACGCTAACAACACTAAGATGTATGAAATTGCTGAGCGCTTAGAGACAGTCATGTGGGATGCAAAGAAAATGTTCCCTAATCTAGACTGGTTTTCGGCCGTGTCATATCACATGATGGGTGTACCAACCGCCATGTTTACACCTCTTTTCGTGATTGCACGCACTGCCGGCTGGGCCGCTCATATTCTTGAACAACGCGCCGATAACAAAATTATTCGTCCAAATGCTAACTATATTGGGCCGGATAACAAAGAGTTCGTGAAGCTCGAAGATCGCAAGTAATCAAGAACTACCATTAGTACCAAAAAGGCGCTTTCAATCATTTTGAAAGCGCCTTTTGTGTATCAGTTCAGATGAGTTAAAAAACTACTTCTCTTTTTTAACTGAACTACCTAACTGAGGCAATACAGAGTCTTTACCCGCAACTAACAAACCAGATTTAGTATAAATACCAAGTTTGGCACGCGTGTCAACAATATCCAGATTACGCATCGTCAACTGACCGATACGATCCAAAGGTGTAAAAGCTGAATCCTCAACTTTTTCCATGCTTAAGCGCTCAGGCGCATAAGTCAAATTCGCAGACTCAGTATTCAAGATAATATAGTCATTACCACGACGTAGCTCTAGCGTCACCTCGCCAGTAATTGCCTTAGCAACCCAACGCTGAGCAGTTTCTCTAAGCATCAATGCTTGAGAATCAAACCAACGCCCTTGATAAAGGAGACGACCTAAACGAAGGCCATTAATACGATACTGCTCAATAGTGTCTTCATTATGAATACCAGTCACCAGACGCTCATAGGCAATATGCAATAAAGCCATACCTGGGGCCTCATAAATGCCGCGTGACTTAGCTTCAATGATACGATTTTCAATCTGGTCCGTCATACCTAAACCATGACGACCACCGATCTTATTAGCTTCTAAAATAAGTTCAACCGGATCGTACTCCTGGCCGTTAAGCGCGACAGGTACACCCTCTTCAAAACGCACACGAACAACTTCAGGCTTAATTTCGACCGACTCGTCCCAATAGGCAACGCCCATAATCGGCTGCACAATCTTCAGACTAGTTTCTAGAAACTCTAAATCCTTAGCTTCGTGCGTGGCACCCAACATATTAGAGTCAGTGCTGTAAGCTTTTTCTACTGACATCTTGTAGTCGAAACCATTTTCAATCAAGAACTCAGACATTTCCTGGCGACCACCAAGCTCATCAATGAACTGCTGATCTAACCAAGGCTTGTAGATTTTAAGCTGTGGATTAGTTAAAAGACCGTAGCGATAAAAGCGCTCGATATCATTACCCTTATAAGTAGAACCGTCACCCCAGATATTGACATCGTCCTCTTTCATCGCAGCTACTAGCATAGTACCGGTAACAGCACGGCCTAGTGGCGTGGTATTGAAATAAGGCATGCCACCGCTATGGACATGGAAAGCACCACTCTGAATTGCCGCAATACCTTCAAAGGCCAACTGCTGACGACAATCTACTAAACGTGCCTCAATCGCACCATACTCTTTGGCTTGACGTGGAATGGCATCATAATCATCCTCATCAGGTTGACCGAGATTAGCCGTATAAGCATAAGGCTTAGCGCCTTTTAGTTTCATCCACAGTAAAGCGGCAGACGTATCAAGACCACCTGAAAAAGCAATCCCTACTTTTTCTCCGACAGGAAGAGATTGCATGATGGTCGCGTTTTGATTAGACATATTAGTAGACCCTTTGACAAAAAGCATAAAAAATCGAATCCATAATTTTAACCGATCTACTGCAGATTGAGTATATAAGGGTCTTATTGACTACTAATTAGAAACCTTCAGGTTCAATTCAGCGAGAATTCTTTTGACGAGTTTCTCTACTGCATCTGGGCCTGAACTACCGACTAACATAAACATCGGCAGATACTCACCAATTGAAAAAGGTTTAGCAGGATTAACAGATAGATGTAATTTATCCTTTTTATCTAAAAAATAATCCCTAATAGCAACACATCCCTGCTCCAACTCACTTAAATTAAACTCACCAACCCCCTGAAGGCAATCAGCGTATTGCTCCTCAATATTGCTGCGATGCTCTGCTTTATGCTCAAGCAAGCGTTTGTTGTAGCCATCATCCTCAAGCGTCAAGTTAAGTCGATGTATTTTGGTCGCCATCGCACTTAGCATGATCATATTAGGATCCAGCGCAGCGATATCCATGCTGACCAACTGATCAATCAACATATCTAGACCTTCAGTTTTGAAATCAAAGGCCGTATCAAGCACATCATCCTGCTCAAATTTAAACTCACCCTCAAGCCCCCCCATGGCCTTATCCATGGTGTACTTAAGCTTCACTTCAGCATCATCTAATTGCCTATAGCCTAAACCCTGAAAATGCAATTCCGGACGCAATTTTTCAGAAAGAAGAAAATGTACACCATCCTCATCAGTGATCCCCTGATAGCTTACATCAACGGAGACACCCTCTTCGCTCACCGAGTAATCATCGAAATCCATTTCCTTAATTAAGACTCGCTGCTCATCCGCTGTGCCTTTGTCCTTAATATAAGTCACTCCGTACACTGTCGCATCAGATAAAGTATCACCCTTGATCCGCTCCCAACTGAAGTTATCCTCAATACCAATAGAGCTTAAATAGTCTCGAAGCTCTTGTTCTGCTTGAGTGGTGGCCTGAGCAACTGCAGTCAACGCTAAGCCACTAATAGACATAGCAGCTGCTACCGTCATTGATAAAACTTTTTTCTTATACATAGTATTCCCTTAAATAGCGATTCGGACTAAGATATTGGCATGAACCAAGTGTTCAGTAAAGCATTAATTTACCGCGTTATTATTTAAGTATTCTTAAAATTATGTATTAAAACTATACATAACATCCCCAAGTCTTATATAAGACATAAGACTTGTGATATAATAAACTCGTTTAGTTAAAAATCCATTAGAAGCAATTTTTTCTTAATAGGTGCAATCAATGTTAGAAGCATATCGCAAACATGTTGAAGAACGAGCCGCTTTAGGCATACCTCCTTTAGCCCTCTCTGCGCAACAAACCGCAGACTTAATCGAATTAATCAAAAACCCACCTGCAGGTGAAGAAGAGTTTTTAGTTGAATTACTAACTCACCGTGTACCCGCTGGTGTCGATGACGCTGCTAGAGTTAAGGCCTCTTACTTGGCAGCAGTTGCCTTTGGCGATGAGAAAACTCCATTAATCACTCCTGAAAAAGCGACTGAGTTATTGGGCACCATGCTAGGTGGCTTCAATATCGCTCCTTTGATTCAACTATTGGAAAATGAGCAATTAGGCCAAATTGCTGCTGATGCGCTCAAAAACACCTTATTGATGTTTGACGCTTTCCACGATGTTCGTGATAAAGCTGAAGGTGGCAATAAGTTCGCCAAAGAAGTACTACAAAGCTGGGCTGACGCAGAGTGGTTTACTAACCGCAAATCAGTTCCTGAAAGCTTAAAAATCACCGTATTTAAAGTACCTGGTGAGACCAATACTGACGATCTATCTCCTGCTCCTGACGCCACAACACGTCCTGACATTCCTATGCACGCCTTAGCGATGCTCAAAAACAAGCGTCCTGATGCGGCATTTGAACCTGAAGAAGATGGTAAGCGTGGTCCAATTCAGTTTATCGAAAGCCTCAAAGAAAAAGGTAATTTAGTCGCCTATGTGGGTGACGTTGTAGGTACTGGCTCATCTCGTAAGTCTGCTACTAACTCAGTACTCTGGTTTACTGGTGAAGACATTCCTTTCGTTCCTAACAAGCGCTTCGGCGGTGTTTGCTTAGGCAGCAAGATTGCTCCTATTTTCTACAACACCATGGAAGACGCGGGTGCCTTACCTATTGAGCTTGACGTTTCTCAAATGGAAATGGGTGACGAGATCGAATTACGCCCATACGAAGGCAAAGCACTCAAAAATGGTGAAGTCATCTCCGAGTTCAAGGTTAAATCCGACGTTCTCTTTGACGAAGTTCAAGCCGGTGGTCGTATTCCGCTCATTATTGGCCGTGGCCTAACAGCTAAAGCACGTGAAGCTTTAGGACTGGAAGCTTCTACTGTATTCCGCTTACCAGAAGTGCCAAGCGATAGCGGCAAAGGCTTTACTTTAGCTCAAAAAATGGTTGGCCGTGCTTGTGGCTTACCTGAAGGTAAAGGCGTACGCCCAGGAACCTACTGCGAACCTCGTATGACCTCTGTTGGTAGCCAGGATACCACCGGCCCAATGACTCGTGACGAGCTAAAAGACTTAGCCTGTTTAGGTTTCTCAGCTGACTTAGTAATGCAGTCTTTCTGCCACACCTCAGCCTACCCTAAACCAGTCGACGTTAAGACTCACCATGAGTTACCAGACTTCATCAGCACCCGCGGTGGTGTTTCCCTACGCCCAGGCGATGGTGTGATTCACTCTTGGCTAAACCGTATGTTACTACCTGATACCGTTGGTACTGGTGGTGACTCTCATACTCGCTTCCCAATCGGCATCAGCTTCCCAGCGGGTTCTGGTCTGGTTGCTTTCGCAGCAGCTACTGGTGTTATGCCATTAGATATGCCTGAGTCTGTTTTAGTACGCTTCAAAGGTAAAATGCAACCTGGCGTGACCTTACGTGACCTAGTTAATGCAATTCCTTTCTATGCCATTAAAGATGGTCTATTAACCGTTGCCAAGCAAGGCAAACAAAACATCTTCTCTGGCCGCATTCTTGAAATCGAAGGATTACCAGATCTTAAGGTTGAGCAAGCTTTCGAACTAAGTGATGCGTCAGCTGAGCGTTCTGCCGCTGGTTGTACTGTTCGCCTAAATAAAGAGCCGATTATTGAGTACCTAAACTCTAACATCACTCTATTAAAGTGGATGATTGCCAATGGCTACGAGGATGAGCGCTCATTAGCTCGCCGTATCAGAGGCATGGAAGAGTGGTTAGAAAACCCACAACTTCTAGAGCCAGACGCTGATGCAGAATACGCCGCCGTAATTGAAATTGACTTAGCAGATATTCACGAGCCTATCGTTGCTTGCCCTAACGACCCTGATGATGTCAAAACCTTATCAGACGTTGCCGGTGAGAAAATCGACGAAGTATTTATCGGTAGCTGCATGACTAACATCGGTCACTTCCGTGCAGCGTCCAAACTTCTTGAAAATAAGCGCGACATCCCTGTCCGCCTATGGGTTGCACCACCGACCAAGATGGACCAGAAGCAATTAACTGAAGAAGGTCACTATGGCACCTTAGGTGTTGCCGGTGCTCGTATTG
>JAAYRZ010000212.1 GCA_012518515.1 Alcaligenaceae bacterium | reverse complement strand
TCCGAGAGCAATGGTTCTCAAATATTCGTGCCGATATCCTAGCTGGACTAGTCGTAGCGATTGCTCTAGTCCCCGAATCAATTGCCTTTTCTATTTTGGCCGGTGTTGACCCTAAAGTTGGCTTATACGCCTCCTTTTGTATGGCAGTGACAATTGCTTTTTTCGGTGGTAGACCGGGCATGATTTCTGCCGCCACTGGCGCCATGGCGGTGGTTTTTCTGAGCTTAATCAGGGACCACGGCCTACAATACTTGCTAGCAGCCACTATCCTGACCGGGCTCATTCAAATTCTTGCTGGTTATTTGAAACTGGCTAATTTACTGCGCTTTGTCTCAAAATCCGTGATTAACGGATTTTTAAATGCCTTGGCAATTATTGTTTTTATGGCGCAAATGCCACACTTAATTGATGTCACCTGGCATGTCTATGCTATGGTCGTTGTCGGTTTATTCATTGTTTATTTCTTCCCTCGGATTCCGACTATCGGCGCCATGCTTCCCGCTCCTTTAGTGGCCGTGATTATCTTAACCATAGCTTATCTGCTCCTAGAATGGGACATCCCTACCGTGGGTGATATGGGTGAGTTGCCAAGCACCTTACCAGTTTTCTTGATTCCAGATATCCCACTCAACTTCGAGACTTTGAAGATTATCCTGCCTTATTCCCTAGCCTTAGCCGCAGTGGGCCTACTGGAATCCTTATTAACCGCACAAATCCTCGATGATCTCACCGACACGGATAGTGATAAAAACCGTGAATGTAAAGGTCAAGGCGTAGCCAATATTGTGACTGGATTTTTTGGTGGAATGGCAGGTTGTGCGATGATTGGTCAATCGGTAATTAATATCAAGTCCGGTGGTCGAACCCGTCTTTCTACCTTTATCGCGGGTGCATTTCTAATTATTTTGGTGGTTTTTATTAGCGATTGGTTAAAAATCATCCCGATGGCAGCCCTAGTTGCTGTCATGATTATGGTGTCAATTGGTACCTTCAACTGGGATTCGATTAAGAATATTCGCTCCTATCCCCTATCGAGTAATATCGTCATGCTCTCGACCGTTGGCGTAGTACTAGCCACAGGCAACCTAGCCTTGGGGGTATTAATTGGTGTTCTCCTTTCTGCTCTTTTCTTTGCTAGTAAAATTGAACGTTATCTATCAGTTGAGTCTCTGTACGATGAATCAAGTAGAACCCGTACCTATCAAGTTAAAGGGCAGGTATTCTTTAGTTCATCCGATAAATTCATCGACGCCTTTGACTTTAAAGAAGTACTATCTAAAGTAGTGCTTGATGTAAGTAATGCCCATTTTTGGGATATCTCCGCTGTTGCCGCAGTTGATAAAGTCGTTCTCAAATTCCGACGTGAAGGGACAGCCGTTGAGGTGGTCGGCATGAATAAAGCTAGCCAGACCATGGTTGACAAGTTCGGTGCTTATGATAAACCTGCTAATTTAGACGATTTAAAAAACCTCTAAAAGGAGTTTATGATGTCAAAAGTAATTGCCTGCGTTGATGGTTCTTCTGGCACACACAGTGTGTGTGACTATGCCGCCTGGTTCAGTAAAAAGCTGGATGCTCCACTAGAACTACTACATGTCATTGAAAAGTCCAAATTCCAGATGCCACATAATCAAAGTGGCGCCTTGGGTCTGGGCGGCCGAGAAGCTCTTTTAGAAGAGATTATCCGCCTAGAAGAAGCGAAGGCTAAGGTTGAAACCCAGCATGGTGAATTATTACTTGATGAGGCCAAAAAGTACCTCCTGCAGCAATACGAGATTCAACCCAGCATTTTTCAACGTCATGGCAACCTACTAGAGACTATCGTAGGCATTGAAGAAGACTTTCGCGTGCTGATTATGGGCAAATATGGCAGTGATACAGACCAAGTCTCCGATAAGATTGGCACTCAGGTAGAAAATGTCGTTCGTGCTATTCATAAACCCGTCCTCGTTACTTCGGGCATTTTTGAGACACCAGATTCATTTTTAATTGCCTTTGATGGTAGCCCTACCGCCAGAATCTGTGTGGAACGTATTGTTTCAAGCCCCTTGCTTGTCGGCTTAACAGCTCATCTAGTTTATGTAGGCGACGCAAATCAAGAGATGCAGGAGCAACTCACATGGGCAGAGGCACAACTACAAAGTGCCGGTTTTTCCATAACCACCCAAACTCTTAAAGGCGAGGTTGAGAAAACCATCATCAACTATGCCGAGGAGCAACAAATCAGCCTGTTGGTGGTCGGTGCTTACGGTCATTCTAAAATACGTCAATTCTTTATTGGTAGTAGCACAACTAAACTCATTAGTGGCTCTAAAAAACCGGTCTTGCTATTGCGTTGAGTTGGGGCCTAATCTTAACAACACGTAAAAACATAAATTTTAATCATGAGTAATACTCTTTTTAACCTCCCGATACCAGCCGTAGTTGCTGTCGTTATTCGGGGGGAAGAGGTTCTCTTAGTGCGTCGGGGCAAGTCACCCAACAAGGGTCGCTGGGGCTTTCCCGGTGGCAAGATAGAGTTCGGCGAAAGCATAAAAGTGGCGGCTATCCGCGAGCTCAAAGAAGAAACTGGCATTGATGGACGAGCAGATAAAATTCTAAGTACCTTTGATGTCTTTAACTACAATTCCAACGACGAGATACAACAGCATTTTATTCTCATTGCGGTCTTATGCCAATGGCTCGGTGGGGATGTCAAAGCATCAAGTGACGCAGCCGATGCCCGTTGGTTTCCTATAGACGAACTAAATGAAAGTGATCCTGATTTAATCACTGATGTTATTCATTTGATTAAAAAAGCACAACAAAACTAAATAATCTACCTGATGACTCACACATCAATTCTTTTTAGTTAATACCTGAGAAATATAGTCAAGTATTGATTTTTGTTATATCGTAAGATACAATATAACAAGATTATCCTGTGATATTAAATTAAGATTCAATCCATGCAGCCAAACCATAGCACAGATACTAAGCCTCAGCGCGAGCTGACTAGTGGACGCAAGTTTAGCGCCGAGCAGTTACAACTGTTATTACTGCAGTTGCTGAGTGAAGCACCTGCACATGGCTACGAACTGATTAAGCGTCTTAAGGAGATCTCCGAGGACTACTATCGGCCTAGCCCCGGTGTGCTATACCCCGCACTAGCGCAGTTGGAAGCACTTGGCTTTGCTGAGGTTGAAACCATGGGTAGACGTAAGAAATATCGACTGACCGCATCTGGACAGGATTATCTTCAACTACATGCAGCACAAGCGCAGGAGCTTTTTGCCATACTGAAGCATGCCGCTAAGAAAATGCTCTGGTTAAAGCATATTAGTAATAACCCAAGCGCTGCTACCACAGCCACTGGCTGGTTACCCGAATACGTACAAGCAAGACAGGCTTTACAAACTGCCCTGCTATCGCAAAATGAAGGCTGCCCTGATGAGCAATTGCGGATTGCTCAAATTTTGCAACGTGCTGTCCGGGACATTCTGCAGCAACCCTAATCAAATAACGACTTATATTATATTTTGCAGTAATAATTTTATATATGAATAAGAATAATTATGAATATCAAAACTAAACTTGTAGAGCGTGTTCGACATCCCATCAAAATGCGTTTGTTGACCGTGAAGCGCATTAGTGAATTGAGTCCCTCCATGCGCCGCATCACTCTGACTGGCCCAGAGCTACCAGAGTTTCTCTCCGCTTCCTTCGATGACCATGTCAAATTAATTCTGCCTGAGGTGCAAGGTGAAAAACCAAATATACCGGTAGTTGGTGATAATGGCCTCCAATTCGACGAAACACGAGCCAAGCCAGTTATGCGCGATTACACACCACGCCACTATGATCCTGCGACCAACGAGCTAGACATTGATTTTGTATTGCATCATGAAGGGCCAGCCACTGACTGGGCGAGCAAAGCAGAGCTAGGTCATTACGTTGGTATCGGTGGCCCACGTGGCTCCTTTGTCGTGCCGATGGAGTTTGACTGGCACTTACTCATTGGTGATGAAGCCGCCTTACCCGCTATCAGTCGTCGCCTAGAAGAGCTACCCGAAACAAGCCGCGCCATTGCTGTTATCAAGATTAGAGATGAAAACTCTAAAATTGAGATTAGTAGTCATTGCCCAGCCGAAATTCACTGGGTGACTGATGCCGAACATGCAAACAATGGTCATGACGCCTTAGAAAGTACTGTGCGTAAATTAACCCTTCCCGAGGGAGACGGCTTTGTCTGGGCTGCTGGTGAATACAGTGATATCAAATCCTTACGCCACTACTTAGCAGATGAGCTGAATATTGATAAAAACCGCATCCGCGCAGCTAGCTACTGGCGAGAGTCAATGTCAGATGCTCATGAGCAATTTGAATAATAATCCGTATACAATCATGAGCTATCTACAGCTGCCCTTCACTACGTAATGAAGGGCAATCTCAACCTGTTATAGCAACTAGCACCGCATAGGCATTTCCAGTAGAATAAGTAGTTCCTTTAGTCTATTTAAGCCCATAAGACCCATAAGATTGCAAAAAACTGCATCATAAGGAAATTCGTTATGAAGTTAAAACATCTCTATACCGCCGCAATACTTACTACAGGTTTTGCACTAAGCGCATGCGCACAGCATAATTCACAAGATGCGAGTGACAACAAGATGAATGCCTCCACCACCCTAACTGCCTATCACTGGAATCTAGACCAAGCAGTTGATGCTGATGGTAATAGTGAGTCCCAGTGGTTACGCCCTGAAAGCGTTGAAGAGCCTACCACATTAACATTTAGTGAAAATCGTCTGGCCGTGACTGGGCTATGTAACAACATGAACGCAGGCTACCGCCTTAAAGGCTCCAATATAGAGATATCTCCCGCGGCCAGCACGATGATGCTATGCCCTGATGAAGCGCTTATGCAGTATGAGCAAAACATTGGTCGTCGCTTAGCCGAAGCCGCTAGCTGGGAAGTGAGTCAAACAGAAGAAACTCCAGCTTTAACCTTAAGCTTTGATAATGGCTCACAATGGATTTTAAAAGGCGATCCCACAGCAGAAACCAAGTACGGTAGTGTCGGCCAGACCATGTTCCTCGAAGTAGCGGCAGAAACTAAGCCTTGCACACACCCCTTAATTGACGACTTCCAGTGCCTGCAGGTTCGCACCGTTCAGTACGATGCCCAAGGGATTAAACAAGGTCATGGTGAGTGGCAACACTTCTACGATCAAATCGACAACTATGAGCACACCCCTGGTGTACGCAATGTTCTGCGTGTCAAGCGCTATGAAAACACAAACGTCCCTGCCGATGCTTCAAGCTATGCTTATGTCCTAGATATGGTCGTTGAGAGCGAGCAGCAACATTAAACTTCAGCTTAATTTCTGAATAAAACCACAAAAGCAGCTACAGAGTAGCTGCTTTACTCATTTTAAACTCTGACTCCTAGATACGTTTTACTTTAATATCATCATGACCACACACTCTGCCCCAGTTACCACCTCCACTCCTCCTTCAACTGAGGCCAGTCAGTTTGTGACACGCATTGTGGGTGCTACCGCTCTCGCGCATTTATTAAATGATCTGATACAGGCAATTCTTCCTGCCGTCTTTCCGATGCTGAAAGCACAATTTGATCTCAGTTTCAGTCAAATTGGCTTAATCGCCTTAATCTATCAGATGACGGCTTCTCTCTTACAACCTTGTGTTGGCTTCTATACAGATAAGTATCCTAAGCCCTTTTTACTCCCCATGGGAATGGCATGCACCCTGCTCGGAATAGGCATATTAGCAACCGCACCCAATTTT
>JAAYRZ010000211.1 GCA_012518515.1 Alcaligenaceae bacterium | reverse complement strand
GATAAGGAAAGCTTCAAGCCCATCGCGATGACTGCAACTAAACTTGATGTTGCGGCCTAAGACTTAATATTTAGTTTGGTTTAACGCATTAAAGCCGGCCTGTGATTATGTCACAAGCCGGCTTTCTAATGGGTATGCTAACCGAATAAATCCTCACGAATCCGCTCTTCCTCTCTCAGACGAGTGAGCCAATTTTGTGCTTGCTCTTCGCTCATCCCTCCGTGAGTCTGAGCAATACTTAATAAGGCTTCCTCGACGCCACGACCTACCGTATTGGCCCGACCACAAAGGAAGATTCTCGCACCCTGTTGCTGCAGCAATTGGAAAATTTCTTCACCATGCGTAATCATCTGATGCTGTATATAACCACGCTGTTGGTTATCAAAGACGCGGTCAATGCGGCTAATCACACCATCCTGCTGAGCCTTATCCCACTCCTCGGCATAAAGGTTATCACCTTGCTCATGCCCATTACCAAAGAATAACCAAGTGTAGCGACGGTCTTTAGCTAATCGAGGCAAGAAACCAACTAACGGCGCAATACCACAACCGGTACCTGCCAAAATCATCGGCTGATTATCTTCCGGTACGTGAAAGCTGCTATGTGTACGTACTACCGCATCAATTGTCTGCCCTACTTCTAAGTCATGACAGAGGTACTGTGAACAGGCACCATTTCTGACTAAACCATCAGCATCCTTAAATTGATGCAAACTAACGGTCAAACGCAGGATATTACCCTCTAACACATCACTACCCACTGAATAAGGGCGCGACTGCTGCTCTCCCGGTGGAGTGACTAAAAATAAATCTCCCCCTCTAAAGTCGATATCGTTCGGTAATTCAAAGAGTAGCATCTGTACTTCATTACGTGAAAACTCCGGATTATCCAGACGTTTACGCTCTATTAGCTTAGCTTTAACTAGCGTGTCATTAGAGCGCGGTAGCTCAACCTCTGCTGAAGGTGTAAAGCCAAGTGACTTAGCTACTCCCTGTATCCACTCTGACCAAGCAGGAATGGGATCAGCGTCTGCTTTGACCAAAGGTTGCGTGGCCTGAGCACCTATTTTTTGCAAACTTTGCTCTAACTTAATACCAGCAGCACAGAACTGCGCATAACTACTATCACCCAAGGCTAGGATACTGTAATTAATCTGAGTTGCATCTAAATTTGCAGCTGCTAATAAGCCGTTAATAAAGCGCTTAGCCCCCTCAGGCATATCCCCTTCACCAGTGGTGGATGCGATAATTAAGGTCGCCTTAAATTGCGCCATACTTTGTGCAGTCACACTGGCTAATGGACTAATTTTGGCCTTAACATCATGACGCTGCAAATACTCAACGGTATCTTTAGCAAGCCCCTGCGCTGTCCCTGTTTGTGTAGCATAAGCAACTAACACCTCATTAGCACCACCAGTCACCGGAGCGGCTAAGCGTTCATTGCGTTCACGTTGACTACGAACGACCCAAGAATACACACCACTACCGGTAAAAAATAACAAAGCACCGGCCACTAAGAAGTTTAACCAACCGGAAAAAGCCCCCGCCCAAGTCCCCTCATGCAATACTTTAGGGATATAAGTATTCAACTCAACAGGTGAAGCCACCAAGGTATCCGCATCAATTTGCACTGTCTCAAGACCTGCGTCGCTCATCAGGTTGACCATCATGTAGCGACCACCTTTAAGGGAGGTAATACTAACTAACTGCTCTAATTGACCTGTTTCCTGCAAATGTTCAACCATCACTGGAATCGTTGCTGAATTTTGACTAAACTGCTCAACATCTGGACCACCAATCATATTTGTCATTAGCACCCCAGTCACTGGCAAGACTAACCATAGTGGCAATAGCCAAACCCCTAGCGCATTATGCCAACTCATCAAAGTCTTACGAAAACGCG
>JAAYRZ010000210.1 GCA_012518515.1 Alcaligenaceae bacterium | reverse complement strand
TTAATCCTGCCATGGCTCAATTGGCGGCTTGGGCTTTTGTAATTGGGATTTTGTTATTTTCAGGGAGTCTTTACGCCATTGTATTGCTAGGTGTCAAAAACCTAGGCTTTATCACGCCCATCGGTGGTGTGTTTTTCTTGATAGGTTGGGTGCTCTTGGTACTGGCTGCAATTAGGAAGTAGCGATTTACACGCGGTTTACACGCGGAATCACACGGTTTACACGCGGCAATCACGCGGCAATCATGCGGCAATCATGCGCAAAAAAGCGGTAGTAGGCTGAGCCCACTACCGCAATGATTCAAATCAATTTGAAAAACATCCTATGCCTGGATTAAAGGCACTCCGGTTTTTTCCTGAATCTCTTCAAACGTCACATCCGGTGCAAGCTCAATTACCTTTAAGCCATCATCAGTCACTTTAATCACACCGAGGTCAGTCACAATCAGATCAACCACACCTACAGCGGTGAGCGGTAAATCACACTCAGGTAAAATCTTTAATGAGACTGAACCGTCACGCCCCTTAGCCACGTGGTCCATCACCACGACCACGCGCTGTACGCCTGCAACTAGGTCCATAGCGCCCCCCATGCCCTTGACCATCTTGCCAGGAATCATCCAGTTGGCTAAATCACCTTTTTCCGATACCTGCATAGCACCAAGAATCGCTAGGTTAACTTTACCGCCACGAATCATGCCGAAAGAATCTGCAGAAGAGAAAAAAGAGGAACCGGGAATCGTTGTAATGGTTTGCTTACCTGCATTAATCAGGTCCGCATCAATCTCATCCTCTGTAGGAAAAGGACCAATCCCTAATAAGCCATTTTCAGATTGAAGCCAAACGGTAATATCATCAGGAACATAGTTTGAAACCAAAGTGGGAATACCAATCCCTAAGTTTACATAGAAGCCATCTTCTAATTCTTGAGCTACACGCGCAGCCATTTGATCACGAGTCCATGCCATGTTAAATCCTCCCTATTCTTAAGCTTGACGCAAAGTGCGCTGTTCAATACGTTTTTCCGGATTTTTGTTGACCACAATGCGATGGACAAAAATACCGGGTAAGTGAATATGATCAGGATCTAACTCACCAATCTCTACCACCTCTTCTACCTCAACCACGGTAATCTTGCCTGCTGAGGCAACATTAGGATTGAAGTTACGCGCAGTTTTGCGGAAAATCAGATTGCCGCTGCGATCAGCTTTATATGCTTTTACTAAAGAAACATCCGGTGCAATGGCTGTTTCCATGATGTAACGCTTACCATTAAACTCACGCTCTTCTTTACCCTCGGCAACTAGTGTACCCACACCAGCGGGCGTAAAGAACGCCGGAATACCTGCTCCACCGGCACGTAAACGCTCAGCTAAAGTCCCCTGCGGATTAAACTCTAGCTCTAACTCACCAGCCAAGTACTGGCGCTCAAACTCTTTATTTTCACCCACATATGAGGCAATCATCTTTTTAATTTGGCGGGTAGCCAATAACTGACCCAAACCAAAATCATCAACACCGGCGTTATTACTGACACAAGTAAGATCCTTAACACCACTATCACGTAACGCTAAGATTAACGCCTCCGGAATGCCGCACAAACCAAAACCTCCCACACCGATGGTCTGGCCATCGGCCACAATATCCTTTAATGCTGCGGCGGCACTTTCATATACCTTATCCATATCTCTCCTAGTTGACCCTATCAGCGGGAATTATGATGTTAAATACCTAATAAGTGCCTTGAGCCTAATATTGCAAAGCACTACCTAACCATCGTATAAGTTGTCATGGATTTTAGCAAGACAGCCAGACAATAAAAATGCGCATTTGCCCTAAGCCCTCTACTTTTTTTAAAGGTTGACTTCCAGAGATATTAAGCGGCTTAAAGACCTTTAGGTGACAGAACATAGTAGAATAAAGGTTTAAATTAAATCTATTTACCTTAGGTTTTCAGACTCTCAATAAATCAGAAACGACATGTATATCCCTCAGAATTTGTTCGGGATTTAAAATCATGTCAATCTACAGAGTCATGAGCACCATTGATCTCACATAGGTCAATACATAATAAGCAACAAGGAGCAGAGGAATGAGTGAACGTGAATCCATGGAATTTGATGTAGTGATCGTGGGCGGTGGTCCAGCAGGACTTGCTACGGCCATACGTCTAAAGCAACTAGCAGCAGAAAGCGATCATGATATTGAAATCTGTCTGGTCGAAAAAGGCGGCGAAATCGGAGCACATATTCTTTCCGGTGCCATCATGGATCCGATCGGACTAAACGAGCTTATTCCAGACTGGAAGGAGCGAGGCGCTCCACTTAATGTTGAGGTGACCGAGGACCAGTTCCTTTTCCTTAGCGAAAAGGGAGCCCGCAAGACACCCTCATTCTTTTTACCAGACAATTTCAAAAACCACGGCAATTACATCGTTCGCTTAGGTGACGTGACTAAATGGCTAGGTGAGCAAGCCGAAGAGCTCGGTGTTAATATTTTCGCTGGTTTTGCAGCCACCGAAGTCCTCTATGATGATCAGGGTGCGGTTAAAGGTATCGCAACCGGTGATATGGGCGTTAATCGTGACGGTACCCATTCAGATAACTACACCCCTGGCTATGAACTACTCGCTAAGTACACCGTATTTGCTGAAGGCGCACGCGGTCAATTAGGCCGTGAGCTCATCGCTAAGTTTCAGCTAGACAAGGATGCCGATCCACAAAGCTACGGTATCGGTATCAAGGAAATGTGGGAAGTCAATCCAGAACAATCAAAACCTGGTTTAGCCATTCATACCTCAGGCTGGCCATTAGATAGCAAGACATACGGCGGTACTTTTTTGTACCACTTAGATAATAATATCGTTGTAGTTGGTATGGTCGTTGGCCTAGATTATGCCAACCCCTACTTATCACCATTTGAAGAGTTTCAACGCTTTAAAACTCACCCTAACATTCGTACGACCTTTGAAGGTGGTAAGCGTATCGGTTACGGTGCTCGCGCAATTACTGCTGGCGGTTTATTGTCAGTACCTGAATTAGTATTCCCCGGTGGCGCGTTGGTTGGCTGTGAGGCCGGCTTCCTTAATGCTTCTCGCATTAAGGGTAGCCACGCCGCTCTAAAATCGGGCAAGATGTGTGCCGAAGCCATCTTTGAGGCACTACAATCAGTAGATCCTGAGGCTGAAAATGCCGTTTATCCTATCCTAAACGCCTACCCTAAAGCGTTTAAGGAGTCATGGCTACATGAGGAGCTCAATAAGGCTCGTAACTTTAAGCAATGGTTCAAAAAGGGCCTCTATGTCGGCGCCCTCATGACTGGTATCGAGCAGTGGCTTTTCAAAGGCAAGATGCCTTGGACTATCCATCGCAAGCAAGCTGACCATGAGAGCTTAAAGCCTGCGAGTGAGTGCACCAAGATCGAATACCCTAAACCTGACGGTCAACTAACCTTTGACCGCCTGAGCTCGGTGTTCTTATCCAGTACTCACCACGATGATAACCAGCCAATCCACTTGACACTCAAGGACGCCTCTGTTCCGGTCAGCGTCAACCTTAACAAATACGCTGGCCCTGAGCAGCGCTACTGCCCTGCCGGTGTATATGAGTTCACCAAGGACGACGACGGTCAAGATCAGTTACAGATCAACGCTGAAAACTGTGTTCACTGTAAAACCTGTGATATCAAGGACCCGACTCAAAACATCGTCTGGGTAGCACCTCAAGGTGGCGAGGGGCCCGTTTACTCTGGCATGTAGTTTTTGATTAGTCTATAGCATCTCAAAGCCGTCCGAATCATGATGAAAAATACGATTAGTGATTTGGACGGCTTTTATCATACAAACAATGACTTAGATCATGATCTTAATGTTTTACTTTAACTTGTTACAAAAAACTTTTCTCTCGTAATGCAAGATAAATTAAACCATAATTTTCAATTATAAAAATCAGATTGATTTAACTATAAAATAAAAAAATCTTGCTCAAAGCCTGTATTATCAAGCCTCTCGGCCAAGACAAAAATCACTGCTAAAAATCTGCAATCAAAACAACTTCACTTTAATTATAAAATTTTTAACAATTCTTATAACAAAAAGCTTGCAATTTACAATTTAGGCCAAGAAACATCGCCTCAAAGCCTTGTAAGTCACGGTTATTTTATATAAAATCATCATACTTGTTCGCAAGTGAAAACCTTACTATTCTAATTATATTGTTACCTTTTCTGTGATATGTCTATATTAAACTTTGCAAAGTCACTCGGGTTTCAGGTTTTCTGCCAAAAGTTATTAATTCCAACTGGACTAATTGCAGGATTGACATTTAGCGGTGTCAGTTTGGCGGATAATCAAAAAGACCTCATCGGTGATTTAATCTTAAAATCAACCAATACCATCTCCATTAATCATACCCCTGCTGCTAGTGAATGGCGCGCTGACTTAAACGACCCTATCGGTCAATTACTTAGTCAGACTCAAGCAGAACTTGGCGCTCAAGGTTCTACAATTCAATTAAGCACACCTACCACAGCGTCTGGTGAGTTAGCTCAGGCAGCTTTAAACTACTTAGGTGTACGTTATCGTTATGGCGGTACCTCTCCAAGCAATGGTTTTGATTGCAGCGGTTTAATTCATTATATTGCTGATAAGCATTTAGGCATGGAAATTCCACGTGTAGCAGCTTCTCAGGCCAAAATCGGCACTGCAGTTAAGCGCAGTGAGTTACAGCCTGGCGACTTAGTATTCTTTAATACGCGCGGTGCTCGCAACTCTCACGTTGGTGTTTACTTAGGTAACAATGAGTTCGTTCACGCCCCACGCACAGGTAGTGTTGTACGTGTCGAGAAAATCAGTTCCTACTGGGATCAACGTTGGAATGGTGCTCGTCGCCTCAGCGATAAGACGACCCACTTCTAATTTTCTATAACGTAGCGATAGAACA
>JAAYRZ010000209.1 GCA_012518515.1 Alcaligenaceae bacterium | reverse complement strand
TCCCGTAGCTGAGTCTAGTCAGGAAGCAGTGGCAGTAGAACCACTGGCTAAGACTTCTTGGATGCAACGTTTGCGTAAGGGCTTGTCACGCACTGGCTCAAATATTGGCTCTTTATTTGTCGGAGTCAAGGTTAATGAGGAGCTTTTTGAAGAGCTCGAAACAGCCTTGTTGATGGCGGATGCAGGTATTGAAGCGACTGAGTCGTTGCTTAGTAAGTTAAGAGCTAAGGTAAAGCAAGAGAGGATAGAGGATAGTGAGCAAGTTAAGGAAGCTTTAAAAGTTCTTTTAAGCGAGCATTTAAAACCTCTAGAAAAATCATTTATGTTGCCGCTTGATGGGACGTCGGTGGTGATGATTGCGGGAGTTAATGGAGCGGGGAAAACCACTTCTATCGGTAAGTTGGCGCATCATTTCCAGGCGTCTGGTGCTAGTGTTCTATTGGCTGCTGGTGATACTTTCCGTGCAGCGGCTCGAGAGCAGTTAGTTGAGTGGGGTAAGAGAAATAACGTTGCGGTTATTTCTCAGGATGGCGGCGATCCGGCTGCCGTCGCTTTTGATGCGGTGAATGCAGGTAAAGCGCGTAATGCCAATGTCGTCATGATTGATACGGCAGGTCGTTTACCTACTCAATTACATTTGATGGAAGAACTTAAAAAAATCAAACGAGTGATTAATAAAGCTGACAATGAAGCGCCACATGAGGTGTTATTGGTAGTTGATGGTAATACCGGACAAAATGTGATCACTCAAATCAAAACTTTTGATGCCGCACTTGGGTTGACTGGCTTAGTCGTGACTAAGCTGGATGGTACGGCCAAAGGTGGTACTCTAGCCGCTGTGGCTGCAGGTAGTCAAGGAGTACGACCAATTCCAGTTTACTGGATTGGAGTTGGCGAATCACTCTATGATTTACAGCCCTTTAGTGCAGCAGAGTTTGCTAGCGCCTTACTAGACTAGTGACTTTAGGGCTAGCGTGATGTTGTCAGTGTGCTAGGCCTGTGATTGTCCATGCGTAGATTTTTAATAGCCATTGTTGAAAATCTGCGCTGCTAACTAATTCAGTAACTTGTTGCTGTGCTGCTGTAGAGCTAATTGCTGAAAGCTCATGGTGGTACTGCTGGAGTTGTTGAATTAGCATTTCAGGCACTCTGTCTTTGGCCGTAGCATTGTTTGGTGAACTGCAGAGAAGTTGAATCTTCTCTAGAGCAGCAATCAGAAACTGTCGGTGTTTTGATAAGTCCAGTACTAATGTGTTGTCGATATCAACACGATCAATGCCTGCGATGATTGCAGCATTTCTTGCGACCTGCTCAATATAAGCCTGCAGGTCCTTTTTAACTGAGGGAGCTGCGTCTTTTACAAGTTTAAGTCCTGAGTCGCTCGCTTCCCAAGCACGCCATAGCTTAAAGCTGCTATCAAGTTGGGTTGCTTCACGAACTGCATTGGCCAGAGTATCTCCTCGTTCTGCTTTGCTTCTGAAGTCTAAAATAAAGTGATGCTGTTGTTGCCATACCTCAGCCAAGTTGAAAATTGCAGCAGAAGATCCTTCTTTGAGTTCAAACTCTAGTTCGCACACAGGGATTTCTAATGAGCCAGAGCGAATAGTGCCTATATCAAATGCTAGTTCGATGACGCTATCTGAGCTTTCTTGCAGTCTCAGTGTGCGTTGTATATCTGTTTCAAAACGAGTTTCTAAAGCCTCACTTAATTCACTAAAAGCCTTCTCGGCAGGTGTTCCTGCATATAAGTCGAGATCTAGTGTGGCCTCAGGGCGCGGATGGTTGTATTCAATTTTGCTTAGGGAATCGTCACCAGGTAGCTTGATGGTTTGAATCCAGATTCCTTGCTCTTTGCGCAGACGAAGGGCAATGCCCGCACGAGCTAACTCACGCCCGGGTGTATCAAAATAAAATGCGTGCAAATGAATCGTTTCAGCAGTGGTGGTATTAACAGCTTCCTTTACTGCTTGACGAAAGTCTTTGGGGACATGAAGTTTGAGTTCTTGTTCGATGGTCATAAAAAGAAATTGTAAAAGTTATTCCTTGTTAGTGTCAGGAGTCAAGATGGCTGCGGTTGCATTCTTGCCTACTTCTAAATTCTTATAGAGGCTGTTTTTAGTTTTATCAGTAAGGCCACTCAGTAGTTCTTCTACCCATTGGTTATAGCTTGCTTCCATCTTGGCGTAGGCTTTTTTTCCCTTAGTGGTCATTTTTATAAAGGTACTGCGTCGATCTTGCCGGTTAGTGGTACGGCTGATTAAACCGACTTTTTCTAATTGCAAACTGATAGCTGTGATGTTGCCATTACTGACCATTAAACGTTCAGAAAGCTCGCCCATCTTTAAACCTTGGGGTTCGTTAGCAAGTTGTGCCAGTAAATCGTAACGCGGTGCCGTCATGTCAAACTCAAGGCGCAAGCGGTTGCGGAGCTCGTTTTGAATGAGATTATTAAAGGCGGCCAGGCGAAGCACCAATCGGAGATCTTCGCTACTGGAATCGTTAATCCTGGTCTCTAAGTCGATGTTCATGGGGATTCCTTTTGGCTAACTTGGTTAAATTTTTAAACGTCCGAGAAATATTAGGCTGATAGATATCAATTGATTTAAATTTAGTCTTTCTACTATGATTCTTGCATAAAAACCGTTTCATTGCGATAGCTTAAATGTAAACTATTTTTACATGAGTAATTTTGGTTTTAACTTAAAATAAAAATCATAATAGTTAATAGTTGAATCAGTTTTTAGACTACTGAACAATTTAAATGTTCCGTATTTTTATAAAAGCTTCTTGTTGTTTTATTGATGGCCTAAAAATAAATTGCTCTTTAACACTATAGACAGCGCTTAGGGGTACAATAACATCATATTTTTAATTGATGGAAAAGTGATTAATTATGAGTTCTGAGCAGAATCTGAATAAAGATTTGGTTGAAACAGGTGAAGCTTCTACCGTTATTTCTTCGGTAAGCGAAATTATTGAGGAGTTACGCCAAGGCCGTATGGTTATCTTGGTCGATGAAGAGGACCGTGAAAATGAAGGCGACCTCTTGATGGCGGCAGATTTTGTTACGCCGGATGCGATTAACTTTATGGTGACCCATGCTCGTGGTTTAGTATGTCTGACCATTACTGGTGAGCGTAGTGAGCAGCTTGGTCTAGGCTTGATGACCTCGAATAACCAAAGTGGTTTTGAAACCAACTTTACCACCTCTATTGAGGCTGCAGAAGGTGTGACCACTGGTATTTCAGCGGCTGATCGGGCAACGACGATTAAAGCTGCAGTTGCTCCTGGTGCCGGCCCTGATGATGTCGTTTCTCCTGGTCATATATTTCCAGTGCGTGCGGTGCCAGGCGGTGTTTTGATTCGTGCAGGGCATACCGAAGCAGGCTGTGATTTAACTGCGATGGCAGGGTTGACACCCGCAGCAGTTATTTGTGAGATCCTTAAACCCGATGGCGAGATGGCTCGTATGCCGGATTTAATTGAGTTTTCAAAGCAATTTGGCATTAAAATCGGTACAATTGCTGACTTGATTCAGTATCGTAGTGAGCACGAGTCTATGATTACTCGCTTGGGTAGCAAGCAAATGCTTACGCCGTGGGGGAGTTTTGAGGCTATCTCTTATCAGGATAAAACATCAAGTGCGACCCATATTGCTTTAGTACATGGTGAAATTAAGCCGGAGAGTGAGGTCTTAGTGCGAGTACATGAGCCCGTTACTATGCTGGATGTGTTGGATTGTGAGGATACTTCCCATAGTTGGGGAGTGGCTGCGGCACTTGAAGCTATTAGTCAATCTAGCAGTGGTGTGATGGTGATGCTTAATTGTGATCAGGCACACAGTTGTGCCGAGGTGGCTCATCAGGTCGCGTCATGGAGTGTCGATCCAAAGGCTGAAGCACCTAAGGTTCGCAAGCACGATGGATATAATTTACGTACCTATGGTGTAGGGGCGCAGATTTTAAAAGATTTGCATGTTTCTAAAATGCGCTTGATGGCTACACCCGTTAAAATACCGAGTATGGCTGGTTATGGTTTGACTGTTACCGGCTTTTACCAAGATCAATCTGATTCTCATGATGCATAGTGCTCATCGAGCTTAACCAAAGGTTTACTACAAAGGACTTTACTATGAAACCCTATACTTTAGCGCCCGATTTAAATGGTGAAGATCTGCACATTGGTATTGTTTGTGCTCGATTCACAGAGGAAATTACCTATACGGAACTGGAAGCATGTCTAGCTCAATTAGGTGAGTTGGGTGTGGACGAGGAAAATATCATGGTCGTGACAGTGCCTGGTGCTTTAGAGGCAGGCTTTGCACTACATGAGATGGCTCAAACGGATGAGTTTGATGCTTTAATTGCTTTAGGTGCCGTGATCCGTGGTGAAACTTATCATTTTGAAGTGGTGAGTAATGAATCAGCTGCAGCTATCACGCGTGTTGCTTTAGAGACTGGCGTACCTATCGCTAATGGTATTTTAACCACCGAAGATGAGGAGCAAGCGACAGCTCGAGCTGAAGAAAAGGGCATTGATTGCGCTATTGTTGCGGTTGAGATGGCTAATCTGGTCAGCTATTTAGCGCCAGAATACGAAATCGATGATGAAGATGATGATTTTGACGATGAAGACTTTGATGAAGACGACATCGACGAAGAAGATGAGAAGTAAGGGAATAAGTTGAGTATTAAAAAAAGTGCACGCCGTCGTGCTCGTGAATTAGCTTTGCAGGGCTTATATGGTTGGTTTATTGCGCCTGAGGCTGCTGAGATTGGCCTGATTGAGGCTAATCTCAGGGAGCTGGAAGACTATGATAAGGCAGATCATAAGCTGTTAGAAAGATTGTTGCAGGGAGTACTTCGTGAGCATGCTGCGCTACAAACGGAAATAGAACCGTATTTGGACCGTCCAGTTAATGAGCTTTCTCCGGTAGAGTACAGTGTTCTGATGATTGCGGCTTTTGAGCTTAAAAATAGTCTAGATGTACCTTATCGGGTGGTCATTAATGAGGCAGTTGAGATGACCAAGGAGTTTGGTGGTACAGACGGTTTTAAATTTGTTAATGGCGTACTCGATAAGTTAGCCGCAGAATTGCGTTCAATCGAGGTAAAAGGCGGTCGTTAGTGGATGAGTTTGCCATAATTCGCCAATACTTCACAAAGAGCTTGGCCTCTATTACGGAGTCTGCTGCTTTTGTGGGTATTGGTGATGATTGTGCTGTTCTAGAGTTGCCGCAGGGCGACTTAGTCGTTTGTAAAGACGTATTAATTGAGGGTAGGCATTTTTTTTCAGATGTCGACCCTTTTTTATTGGGGCATAAAGCCTTGGCTGTTAATCTGTCTGATTTAGCAGCTATGGGTGCTAAGCCGGTGGCTTGCTTGTTGGGTTTAGGTTTGCCTGAGGCTAATACGCAGTGGCTTGATGCGTTTAGTAGGGGATTTAAGGCATTAGCAGAGCGTTTTGACTGCGCTTTGGTTGGTGGGGATACAACTCGTAGTGAGCAAGGTGTTTTTGTCAGTGTGACTGCTCTAGGGCTCGCTAATCAACCTCATACATTACGCTCTAAAGCTAGTGTTGGTGATGATATTTGGGTTAGTGGTGAATTGGGCGCTCCTAAATTTGCTCTTGATTTGTTAGCTAAACAAAAGCTGTCGCCACTTTCTCCTGAAGAAGTGAAATCACTTGAGATAACTCGGAAGCGTTTAGAGCAACCGGAGCCACAAGTGCATCTTGGGCTGGCCCTGAAGCCCTTTATTCGGGCTATGATTGATGTTTCTGATGGTTTGCTACAGGACTTGTCACACATTCTCAAGGCAAGTCAGGTGGGTGCTGTGCTTCATTATGAAAAAATCCCGGTGCATCAGGCCTTGCTAAAACTCTGCCCTGAGCAGCGTAAGCAAGCGGTCTTAGCAGGGGGCGACGAGTATCAATTATGTTTTACTGCTCGACCAGAGTATCGTCTCGAAATACAGCAATGTGCAGTAAACTTGACGACAAAATTATGCCGTATTGGTCAAATAACAGCTGAAAATGATTTAGTGCTGTTGGATTCGGCTCAACAAGTTATAAGAAATTTGCCTCAGGGCTTTAATCATTTCGCCTAGCGTAGGTTTTTTTAATTATTATGAAAGAAGAGATTATTATCACAGACAGTCGGGTGCAAGCCAGTCTTTCTTGGATTCTTAAGAATCCTCATCGCTTCCTTGCTTTTGGTTTTGGATCTGGTTTGGTACGTCCTGCCCCAGGCACTTGGGGAACCTTATTGGCTTTGTTGCTGTGGTTCCCTTTGAGTCATCTGTTGCAAAGTGACTGGTTGATTGGCGGTTTTTTAGTGTTATGTTTTTTGTACGGAATATACTGCAGTCAAAAGGTGTGTGACGAGTTAGGTGTAGATGATCACGGTGGTATTGTTTGGGACGAGTGGGTGGCCTTTTGGTTGGTACTGTTTGTGACAACACCGATTGCCTCTGGTCCATTTTGGTATTTAACTTATTTCGTGTTATTTAGGGTTTTCGATATTTTGAAGCCTTGGCCAATTAAGTATTTTGAACAGCAGTTTCAAAATGGTTTTGGGGTTATGCTTGATGATGTGATTGCTGCCCTATACGTCTTGTTTTCTGTTGCAGTTATTATTCGCTTAATGGGAGTGATCATTGGATCATGAAAGACTTTTTTGATGAGTTTACGGAGCTGTCAGCTACTTTAGGTAAGCATTTAGAGCATCATGGCGTTCTTTTAAGCACGGCTGAGTCATGTACAGGAGGTCTACTTAGTGGCATTATTACTATGGTGTCAGGCTCTAGTCGTTGGTTTGATCGAGGTTTTATCACCTATAGTAATGATGCTAAGATGGCGATGCTGGATGTGAGTGCAGATACACTTGATAGGCATGGTGCCGTGAGTGAGGAGGTTGCTATTCAGATGGCTGAAGGCGTGCTTTTCAAGGTGCCGACTTCTACCCTGGCAGTAAGCGTAACCGGTGTGGCTGGGCCTGGAGGGGGTACAGAGGCTAAGCCAGTGGGGATGGTGTGCTTTGCGCTAGCTAAAAGAACTGCCGATGATGGGATTGTAACCTTGCCGTTTACGCGTCATTTTGAGGGAGATAGGGCAGAGGTTCGATTGCAAAGCTGCTACTTTATTCTTGACCAGCTGGTTAGGACGCTAGAGCCACTAAGCTCTACTTAGTGGCTCAATCAGTTAATCTGTTTTTGCGTGAGATTTTGGCCGGAAAGGTGTTAAACCTCTTCGGCCTTTGTTTTGGCTGCTAGAAATAGTTCGCGAGCAGCATTAATACTATCGCGAGTCTTGCGAGCCTCTGCCGCTGCGGCATCCTGCCAGTCAATATCGGAGCTAGCATACAAAATAGCGCGTGAGGAGTTAATCATCAGTCCTTGACCCTTGCTATTGGCTCCAGCCATAACAGTGGCTTCAATATCGCCTCCCTGTGCACCGATACCAGGTACTAATAGAGGCATTTCGTCGCCAACGCATGCTCTTACTTTGGCAATCTCTTCAGGGTAAGTAGCACCGACGACTAATGCGCATTGTCCGGAATGATTCCACTTTTCGGCAACGGTTTTGGCCACTTCTAAATAGAGTGGGGTGCCGTCGGCCGATTCAAAAAACTGGAAGTCTGAGCCGCCTTGGTTAGAGGTACGGCAGAGAATAATCACTCCCTTGTTTTCCCATGCTAGATAAGGTTCGATCGAGTCGAATCCTAGGTAAGGGTTGACCGTAATGGCGTCTGCACAATAGCGTTCAAAGGCTTCTTTAGCGTAGTGGTCAGCGGTCGTGCCGATGTCACCACGCTTAGAATCTAGCAAAATAGGCAGATCAGGATAGGTACTGCTAATGTAGTGGCAAAGTTGTGTCAGTGCCATCTCAGCACCTTGAGAGGCAAAATAAGCAATTTGTGGCTTGAAGGCACAAGCGAACTCAGCGGTAGCGTCGATGATTCCTTTACAAAAATCAAAGATAGGTGTCTTACTTTCTAAAAGAGACTCCGGCATACGTTGTTGATCCGGATCTAGGCCGACAACAAGTAGAGAGTTTTGTTTATCCCAAGCGTTTTGTAATTTTTCAATAAATTTAGACATACGATTTATATCAGAGGAAATCAGTGTTGATTCAAATCAGCTGTTCATATTGTAGGTCTAACCGCGATGTTTAATCCTGTGAAAGGCATAAAAGCAAAATAAAAGAGCAAAAAAAATGGTGCCTCACAAGGAGACACCATTTTGTGTTATAAGCAGCCCGTAGCTGCTTATAAGGACGTTGAGTAACTAAGCTTAGAAGCCCATGCCACCCATACCGCCCATGCCACCCATATCAGGCATTGCAGGAGCAGGATTGTCCTCAGGAATGTCAGCAACAGCGGCTTCTGATGTCAAGAGTAAACCAGCAATAGATGCTGCGTTTTGTAGTGCAGAACGAGTTACTTTAGTTGGGTCTAAAACACCTTGCTCAACTAGATCACCGTATTCGTCAGTTGCAGCGTTATAACCGTAGTTACCTTCGCCTTTGATGACTTCGTTCACAACCACACTTTCTTCTTCACCTGCGTTAGAAACGATGGTGCGTAGAGGAGCTTCGATGGCGCGAAGAATTAAACGAATACCTGCGTCTTGGTCAGCTGTGTCGCCTTTAAGAGCGGCAATGGCTGCTTTGGTGCGAACTAGTGCAACACCACCACCAGGAACGATACCTTCTTCAACCGCAGCACGAGTAGCGTGTAAAGCATCTTCTACGCGAGCTTTTTTCTCTTTCATCTCAACTTCAGTCGCTGCGCCAACACGGATTACTGCAACACCACCGGCTAATTTAGCAACACGCTCTTGAAGCTTTTCACGGTCGTAATCAGAAGTAGATTCTTCGATTTGAGCACGGATTTGCTTAACGCGAGATTCAATGCTTGCACTGTCGCCTGCGCCGTCAATGATGGTTGTGCTTTCTTTAGCAACTTCGATGCGCTTAGCTTGACCAAGCATTTCGACAGTCGCTGTTTCTAGGGACATGCCTGTCTCTTCAGAGATAACAGTACCACCGGTTAGGATGGCGATATCTTCAAGCATGGCTTTACGGCGATCACCAAAACCAGGAGCTTTAACAGCAGTTGTTTTTAAG
Source organism: Alcaligenaceae bacterium (assembly GCA_012518515.1). Taxonomy (GTDB): domain Bacteria; phylum Pseudomonadota; class Gammaproteobacteria; order Burkholderiales; family Burkholderiaceae_B; genus Oligella. Next base: position 4,476 of record JAAYRZ010000209.1, on the reverse strand, counting down.
ATGCCGCGGATGTTGTTAACAACAAGCGTAGCTAAGGCTTCGCCTTCAATGTCTTCAGCAATAATCAATAGCGGACGGCTAGATTTAGCAACTTGCTCCAAAATAGGTAGTAAGTCACGGATATTGCTAATTTTCTTGTCGTAGATAAGAACGAAAGGCTCTTCAAGAGCAGCGACTTGCTTCTCAGGAGAAGTAATGAAGTAAGGAGAAAGGTAACCGCGGTCAAACTGCATACCTTCTACAACGTCTAATTCGTTTTCTAAGGACTTACCATCTTCAACGGTAATAACACCTTCTTTACCTACTTTTTCCATTGCGTTAGCAATGATGTCACCGATAGAAGCATCGCTATTAGCAGAAATAGAACCTACTTGGGCAATTTCTTTAGTAGTTGTACAAGGCTTAGAAAGTTTTTTCAACTCTTCAACTGCAACGACAACTGCTTTGTCAATACCGCGCTTAAGATCCATTGGGTTAATACCAGCAGCAACGTATTTGATACCTTCTTGTACGATGGCTTGAGCTAATACAGTAGCTGTGGTTGTACCGTCACCAGCGCTGTCTGAAGTTTTAGAAGCAACTTCTTTAACTAATTGTGCACCGATGTTTTCAAAACGGTCTTTTAATTCGATTTCTTTAGCAACAGAAACACCGTCTTTAGTAACAGTAGGAGAGCCAAAAGAACGCTCTAAAACTACGTTACGACCCTTAGGGCCTAAGGTGGTCTTAACAGCGTCAGCTAGAGTGTTAACACCACGGATAATGCGAGTACGTGCATCATCACCAAAATATACTTGCTTTGCAGCCATGTCAATTTTCCTTTTATTTGATCGAAGCTGATGAGATCAGCATGGATTAAAAATTCTTTATGTGAATAATTCGCTGTTTTTAGGAGCAGCGAATGGACATCTTTGTCTATAGTGCTTGATTACTCAACAATTGCCAAAATTTCGTCTTCGTTGATTACTAGCAAATCTTCACCGTCAACTTTTACTGTTTGGCCAGCGTATTTGCCGAATAATACTTTGTCACCAACCTTGACTGATACTGGGATTAAATTACCGTTGTCAGCAGCTTTGCCAGGACCAACTGCAATTACTTCACCTTGATCAGGTTTCTCAGCAGCGCTTTCAGGGATAACAATACCTGAAGCGGTAGTACGCTCGTTGTCTAAGCGCTTGATGATTACGCGGTCTTGTAAAGGACGCAATGCCATAGAAAACTCCTTAAAGAATAAGAAAAATTTAAATATAACTCACTGAAACGGGAGAGCTTTAGCACTCTACCCTTATGAGTGCTAATTATAGGGTCGATTTCTCAGCTTTCAAGAGTCTGTTAAATAATTGTTACAATTTACTTGTCAGTACTTTTATAGTGCAATAGGGAAGCCGTAGAAATAATCCCAAAGCGCTAAAATGACGCTCAAGCTAATAAATGAGGCCAATGTCATTACAATCAAGTTACCCGACGCTTTAGCACCTTCACCATATTGAATGCCAATCAAGGCATAGATGGTGGCGGCGGGAGCTGAGGCTAATAAAACACCAGACATAATCGTTGTCGGATCGTCTACACCATAAAGCTTGAAGCCTAAGAAAACTAGACTTGGAAAGAGTACTAACTTGCCTAAAGTAATAGGAATAGCAACCTTGATACTAGAACGGAAACGAATGGCATTTAGGTTTGCGCCAATGGCAAAAAGAGCAACCGGTGCTGCAGCAATGCTCAGCATAGTGAGGGTTTTTCTAATGGGATCTACGACACCAAGACCTAATAGAGAAAAAATAATGCCACTGATTATTGCGACAATTGGGGGGCTGGTCATTATTTTTTTAAGCGCAGTCAGTAGGAGTTTAAAGGCATTTTTCTTTTTATCTGAGGATAATTCGCAGAGTAAAATAGTCGGTAAGACACCAAGTAAATTCTCAAAGAGTAAATTCATACTCAAGAAAATAGCGGCTTGCTCTGGACCAATGACTTGAGCCAGTACTGGATAGCCTATAAAAGCTGTGTTACAGAAGATTAAGCCAAGGCCATTGAGTGCTGAATGTACGGTCTGATGTCCCAGAAGCTTAAGACTGACTAGTACACCGATCCAGTATAAGGCGATGGTAAGGCCACCATAAATGAAAACATATTCCCATATAAAGGCACTACTAATGTCGAGTGTTGATATGGCATTAAACACGAGAGCTGGGTAGGCAAAATTTAGGACATAGCTACCCAGGCCACGATTTTTTTCTAAGGTCAAGAATCCCAATTTGACCGCACTGTAACCAACGGCGATGAGTAAAAAAATGGGTAATGTAATATTGAAGATCGCTAACATTTACTGATTGTGATATATGAAAAACTTATTTTAATAAAAATGTAAATAACTATGCGCTATATATAAGACAGTAATTTTTATTAAAGAAATGAAAATTACTGTGTTAGTATGATTTACATTAGGTCGTTCACAACTAAAAGTGACCGCAGCCGTACACATAGCAATGTATCACATTGCAGCAAATAAATTCATTTATTAATTAAAAGTTATAGGAGAGCTTATGTCGTTACGCATTAATGATATCGCCCCAGATTTTACCGCTAACTCAACAGCTGGTGAGATCAAATTTCATGATTTTATTGGTGATAGTTATACTATTATCTTTTCACACCCTAGAGACTTCACGCCTGTATGTACTACTGAGTTTGGTGCGGTTGCCCGTTTAGCTGCTGAGTGGGAAAAGCGTAATACTAAGGTAATTGGTGTTTCTGTGGATGGTGCTGAAGACCATGAGAAGTGGAAGCAGGATATCAGTAAGTTTGCTGAAGTACCGGCCAATTTTCCGATCATTGATGATACCTCTCTTACTGTAGCTAAGCTTTACGATATGTTCCCAGCCGAAGCTTACTTGCCAGACGGTAGAACGGCAGCTGACAGTGCAACCGTACGTACCGTGTTTATCATTGGTCCTGATAAGAAAATTCGTTTAACCTTAACTTACCCAATGTCTGTTGGACGTAACTTTGCTGAGATCCTACGTGCTCTTGATGCGATCCAAATCACAGATGGTGTTGCCATCGCTACTCCTGCTGACTGGCAGCCTGGTGAAGACGTGATTGTTGCACTTAGCCTTAATGATGAGCAAGCCGCAGAAAAATATGGTGAGTTAGATATTGCTCTACCTTATTTGCGTTTTGCTAAGTGTCCTGAGTAATCAGTAGCACTTAAGTTAGTATTTAAAACAGCCCGGATTTCGATGGAAGTCCGGGCTGTTTGCATAATGATGTGATGGCTTGTTTTTTAGTCTAATAAAAAAGGTCGACCAGTAACAGGTGTGCTGGGTGAGGCCATGTCTTGCTTGGACATAATGCCTGCTTCATAAGCTAGGCGACCAGCACGAATCGCTAGTTTAAAAGCTTCAGCCATTTTTACTGGTTCATGCGCTTTGGCAACGGCTGAGTTGAGTAGGACACCGTCAAAGCCCATCTGCATCGCTAAAGCCGCATCGGCTGGAGAACCAATTCCTGCATCAACAATTAGGGGAACATCAGGTAGTCTGGCTCGTAAAATACGTAATGCATGAGGATTAGTCAGACCTTGACCAGAACCGATGGGGGCCCCCCATGGCATAAGAATCTTGCATCCCACGTCCAGTAAGCGGCGACAAGTGACTAGGTCATCGGTGCAATAAGGGAATACCTCAAAACCGTCTTTAACTAGTTGCTCAGCCGCTTCAATCAAGTTGATTGGGTCAGGCTGTAGAGTGTAGTCATCACCAATCACCTCAAGTTTAATCCAATTGGTTTCAAAAATTTCCCGAGCCATATAAGCCAAGGTAATAGCTTCTTTTGCTGTTTTGCAACCAGCCGTATTGGGCAATAACTGCTTACCACTTTGTTTAAGCATTTGGAAAAAGGGATTATCAATTCCCTCAGTGGTGCTTTGAGTGAGTGGGTTGGCTCCTGCGGGCAATTGACGCTTTAAGCCTACTGTAATGACATCAGTTTCAGCGGCTTCAATGGCATCAGCCAGTACTTTAGGAGAAGGGTAAAGTGCGGTCCCTAAAAAGAAACGACTATTTAGAGTGACGCCAGCAACGTTAAATTCTGTCGACATATTACTTAGCCTCCGGTAATTGGTGAAAAGGTAAAAACCTGATCTGTGTCATTTAAAATATAGTCTGCGCGTTGTTGGCGCGGTATAAAGACCTCATTAACCGCTGTGGCGAGCAAGGAGGGGTCGGACTCTTGACCAGCCTCTTGCTGCAAAATTTCAACTAACTGAGCCAATTGAGTATTTTTGGGGATCTCTTTTTTTTCCCCGTTAACTGTTATTGTAATCATGTTAAATCTCTGCTTTTAAGACTGAGCAAGGATAGGTAATTTGAATGCTGCTTCAAGCGCTTCTTCGATCATGCCAGGTGCAATCATCCAGCCGTGTCTGAAGAGGCCATTGATTCTGCTAAGACCCTGTGTGGTCTCGATACG
>JAAYRZ010000037.1 GCA_012518515.1 Alcaligenaceae bacterium | reverse complement strand
TCCTCGCACATCACCAACAACTGCGTGCTTCTCAGCGAATGCCTTCAACGCCGGACCAAGTAGTTCACGACCTAAACGCTCGGCATTTTCCACTAGTTTTTCATCTTTCATGATGGCAATATTTTCAACAATGGACGCCATAGCTAAGGGATGACCAGAGTAAGTCAGGCCACCAGGGAACATTTTGTCATCAAAGTAATCACTAATCGCATCTGAGACAATCACCCCACCAACCGGCACATAACCCGAATTAACACCTTTAGCTACGGTGATTAAATCAGGCTTAACATCTGCATGTTGGTGAGCAAACCACTTACCCGTGCGACCAAATCCTGCCATCACCTCATCCATAATCACCATGATGCCGTACTCATCGCAAAGCTTTCGAACTCCTTCGAAATAGCCCTGTGGTGGAACAATAATCCCGGCACTACCCGGCAATGCCTCTAGAATAATAGCGGCGATATTACTCGGATCCTCTGACTCGACGACACGACGTAAGTGCTGTAAAGCACGCTCGCACTCTTCCTCTTCACTGCTTGACCAGAAATCACTGCGATAGGTGTGCGGACCAAAGAAATGCACAAAACTATGAGCATATTCATTTTTAAAACGACGTCGCTCACCCGTGGCTTGAATTGCACCACTCGTATTCCCGTGATAAGAACGGTATTGAGAGAGAATTTTATCTCTACCGGTAACAATGCGCGCCATGCGGAAAGCATTTTCTACCGCATCCGCACCGGCATTGGTAAAGAAAACCTTTTTAAAACCCGCTGGCGCAATGCTTAGGATCGCTTCAGCTGCGCGTGCGCGCGTAATGTTGGCATGAGCCGGAGCCACGGTCGCCAACTCGGCTGCTTGCTCCTGAATCGCCTTGACTAGACGTGGGTGCTGGTGACCGACATTGGTATTAACTAGTTGACTACTAAAGTCAAGATACTCATTACCCTCAAAGTCCCAGACCTTAACTCCCAAACCGGATTTAATCACAAAAGGATTAAGTGTTCCCTGAACAGACCAAGAATGCATCACTCGACTGACATCTGCCTGTTTAACATCATTATTAGTCAATTGCTGACTCATCTGATTACTCCTTATTTTGACGTATTATTTTGAGCTAACTTGCTGCTTAGCACTCAGTTATCTTATCGTGTTATCAGACAAAGCGCCAATTAAAAAGCGACGTTCAGAACCAAAGTCCAAACGTCGCTTAATACTGAAGAATTAGATTAATAAGAAAACTTACTTATTCAGCTTTTTCCTCTTCTGGATTTTTACCAAAGTAGCGCGGTCTTAATACATCAGGCTTCAAGAAATCCTTATAACCGACATTATCGTGATCTGCTAGCACCTTACCATCCATTTCCTGACCATAATAGGTAAATTTATGGAAAGTATCACTATAAAGCGCTAGGGTTTCAGCTACATCACCTGTATAACGAGGGTCTTGAGGACGCTCATTGCTATTAACATAAGCGGCGATATCCCAAGCATCCTCATCATTAATCATTGGTGCTGCGCCTAAAGGCATGTTGTATTTGATAAAACCAGCTAAGGTAAAGATACGAGAAATACCCGCTCCCCAGTTATAAGAGCCATCACCCCACACTGGCGGGAATACGGCCTTATCACCGGCAAATTGGCCTTGACCATCTTCACCATGACAGATAGCGCAGTTTTGCGCATACAGCTCCTTACCACGGATACGATCGGGCTCTCTACCCTCTTCCAATGGAGCTGGACGAGGATAACCACGACCATAGATTGGTGCATCAGGATAAACGGGAACACCCTTGGCCAACCATTGGTGATAAGCAGTCAAAGCAACCATCTCATCACTACCATAGGCAGGCGGCATACCATTCATGGAAAAACTGAAACAACCGGCAATACGCTCTTCGAAGTTATTGACATGATCATTTTTAGGTCGGTAATTTGGTAGAGTCACTAAAGCAGGCCATACTGGACCGGCAAAAGGACGTGCCCCATCACCAACGTGGCAACTCGAACAGTTCATGTCATTGAACACGTTTTTACCACGAAGCTGCTGTGTATCCACAAAGAGATCATGACCGTATCTAATCACCTCTTTGAGGTTTTCGTTCATTTTGGCATTTTCCAGGTCCTCTAAGGTCGGTGGAATATGAACTAACTCCTCATCTTTCGGTTCCGGGAAACCGGGTAAAAGCTCCCTTAGCATCTGACGGTCTTCATCGGTCAGATCAGCTCCCATCTTGGTAAATTGGGCGTTAGCAGGCCCTACTACGGCTAAGCCTAAACCCATACTTAGTGCAATTAATAATTTTTTCATCATGGCCTCCCTTATTCCTCTTTAACAGCAGGTTGAGACGCCAAGTAGGCTGCTACAGCCTCTACATCATCATCCGACAAGCGTTTTGCAACACGCGCCATCAACTCAAGAGGGTCATTAGAACGTGTCTCTTCTTTCCAGTCGTTAAGTGCTTTTTTAACGTACTCTGGATTTTGACCGTTAAGGTTCGGAAAGCTGACACCGATACCGTAGGCATCAACCCCATGACAGGCCACGCAAGCTGGTATATAGCGACTCCAATCGCCGTTATGAACCAGTTCTTTGCCGTGTTCTAATACCTCTTCACTGGCATTAACCTCAAAATCCTCTGCTTTGACCGCAGGCAATGAAGCATAATAATGGCTCACGTCATGCATCTGCTCATCAGTCAGCAGGTCAGCAAAAGGCTTCATGCTGGCATTAATGCGCGTGCCATCTCTAAATGATTGGATTTGATGAATCATATAGGCTGGATCCAGCCCAGTGAGTCGGGGTCTATATTCAAAACCCTCAATACTTGAGCCCGAACCGGACTCCATGTGACAGGCTATACAAAGCACAGATACTTCTTTACCGCGATCTATCACGGCTTGATCGACCTCAGCACTGGCGACAGTCGTCATTGCCAGTGCTGTTGTCATAAGTATCGCTTTGGCCATCTCCCTTGACCTAAACGTCATATCAATTTCCTCCACAAGAATAAATTGAATACTTACGATTTAAAATAAAATAAAAAACTACTTTTTGAATAAAAATTAATTGTGTGACGCACCTCAAAACTTCAAG
>JAAYRZ010000208.1 GCA_012518515.1 Alcaligenaceae bacterium | reverse complement strand
TTGATGGCTACAGCTAATAAAGTTTGTGCTGCGCCTGATGGCTTTCTTCGACCTTGCTCCCAAGCCTGTAAGGTGCGAACTGATACCCCCATAAGAGCTGCGAATTGTGATTGAGAAAAGCCTGATGCTGCCCGCGCTTCTGCAACTGGAGAATAGACAACAGTACCTTGGCCAGATTTTAGTTGTCTTATAGAGGTTAATAGTTTTTGTCCTAGCGTTGAATAACAGTGTTTTGATAATTGTATACATTTATTTCAATAACCTATCCATGCTCTTGAGTTAAGGTAATCGTTTTTATGCAAAACACCTATTTTCTAATTGATTTTATGCATCTATAATTGACTTAATAGTTTTTAATCAGAAAATAATCGTTTTTATGCACTCAATAGTGCTTCATAGGGGCAACTCATGGATGAGCTTCTCGTCGATCCTATTGGTTTGGCATGGTTGGCCAAAACATATCAAATTACACCTATTGTGCGGATGCCAGTGCAGAGTCAGATTGGTGGTCGGCGACTGACAGAAGTTATCGATGGTTATCGCATAGAAACTTATCAAGAAAGTATGCGACCAGCAGATACGCCAGCAGCGCATTTGCAATTTCATTTGAGACATGAAGTTCTTCATTTAGAGTGTTTGTCACGCTTATTTGAAAGAATTGGTGGGAAATTTATCCAGGCATGGGTAGATGCTGAACCCACGGGACAATATGCGCGTCGAGCAGCTTTTTTATATGAGTTGTTAAGTAATGACACCTTACAGTTGCCAAAGCGTGTCGGCGGTAACTATGTTGATTTATTGGATAGTACTAAATTAGTTGTAGCTTCAAGTGCTTCTGTGATCAAGTCATCGCGATGGCGTATTAATGATAATTTGCCAGGTACACGTTATTTTTGCCCAATGATTGTTAAAACTGATGCTCTTATACAGGCTATGGAGCTAGATGTAACCGCTCTATTTCAGAGTTTGGAAGCCGAGTTTGGTGAAGAGTTGTTAAGTCGCGCCGCCGTATGGATGACTTTGAGGGAAAGCAAGGCTAGTTTTGCCATAGAAGGTGAAGAAGATCGAACTACTCGTATTGAGCGTTTTGCTGACATGATGTCGCGTCGTACAGGTCAAGGGGATTTACCTTTAAGCCATAAGATGCTTGCACAGTTGCAGGCTGACGTTTTAGGTGAAAATACGGTGGTCACTAATTTTGGTGTGCGTCAATCTCCTGTTTTTATAGGAGAAAGTGTTCGTTATCAAGACATTGTTTATTATGTAGCACCACCAGCGGATGAGGTGGCCAATATGTTGGATGGTTTGCGTGTTTTTTTTGAACGGACAAAAGGGCAGTCATCAGTTATGCGTTGTGCCGTGATAGCTTTTGCTTTTGTTTATATCCACCCTTTGGCTGATGGTAATGGCCGTATTCATCGTTTTCTGATTAATGACATATTACGCCGTGATGGGGTGATATCCGATCCTGTTATTTTGCCAATATCAGCTGTGATTAGCGATGATGCAGGTGAACGTCGAAACTATGACAATGTATTGGATGAAATATCCAAGCCGTTGATGCGGGAGATAAGTGAAGATATTTCATTTACTTCTACTTATACTACTTATCCTGACGGAATAGTCTCTAATTTTCAGTTTAGTGGTAACAATAAAGCACGTCCCGTGTGGCGTTATCCAGATATGACTTCTCATGTTCTGTATCTTTCTAATATTATAAGACGTACTTTAACTGAACAAATGCGTGAGCAATCGCAGTATTTGCGTAATCATCTACGGGCCCGCACTGCGCTTAAAGAAATTGTAGAAATGCCCGATCAGCAAGCCGATCGCGTATTGCGTTCTATCGAACAAACTCAGGGTGAGTTAAGTAATGTCCTTGCCAAACAGATGCCAGTGTTACGGGAGCCTGGGATATGGGAAGCTATTGTTGAAGCGGTTAGACAGGCTTTTCGTGAAGAGCCAAGGTAGTCGATGGTTAAGCTCCTCCTCTGTCACACTAGTTGTCCGATCGTTTTATATATAT
>JAAYRZ010000036.1 GCA_012518515.1 Alcaligenaceae bacterium | reverse complement strand
CCAAAAAATATCGCCCAAATAAATGCCAAACTAGAAAAACAAAGAAAGCCGATCATCGCAATAGCAGATAATAGACAAGCGACAGCCGCAGCTAAGCGTTGATCTGGTAGTCTTTGCAAAATAGCTCCCATCAATAATCCAGGCACTGCCGTGGCTAATTGAAGGGTTCCATGAACTGTTCCCGCCTGTGCAGCTGAATAACCTGAGTCAACTAAAATAGCTGGTAACCAACCAATAATGACATAGTAAACTGTCGAATTAAGCCCTAAAAACAAAGTGACTTGCCAAGCCAGTGCAGAACTCCAAATTCTACTTTTAACAACATCACCTTTAGTACTCACTACTTTTTGTACCGCAGGTGTTTTTAACTGTCCACTCCATACTACTAAGGTCATTAACGGCAGAAATAAAAATGATAATAGCGACACTTGCCAATTCCATGCCGTCGCAAGCGGAATCACTATCATCGAAGCAAAAGCTGAACCAAGCCCCATCGCTAAGGCATAGGCACTTGTCATGAGGCCAACATGATGTGGAAAATCACGTTTTACAACGCTTGGCAACAAGACATTAGCAATCGCAATGCCCATACCTATCACCGCTGTGCCGAGATACAAAAACCATATCCCACCTTCTGAACGAAGAGCAATACCTAAGGCAATTGCAATCAAAGCAAAAAATAAAGCCCTTTCCAGTCCAACTTTTCTAGAAAATATGACACTGATTGGTGAAATAAAGGCAAAAGCAAGGAGTGGCAACGTAGTTAATGCACCCATTGCCATCGTACTAAGTCCAAAGCTTATCTGAATTTCACCTAATAATGGTGGCAGAGCAGTAAATGGTGCCCGAAGATTTACTGCGATTAAGAGAATCCCAACAATTAAGGCAGCCATACTAGTGGAACGTAAATTGACCGATAAACTCATAGAACTATGCAACCTCATGAATTGATAATGAGCAAAATTGCTTTATACAGCCTGAATAAGTTTACTTCAGTCATGCTGAGGCATAATATAGATATATTGACTATTTATCGCTAAATTATGACAAAACGTATTGCCCTAGCGAGATCTATTGAAGATTTCGATCCTGATTTATTCGATCGACCCGCTGTAGCGCTTCGCTTACGAGTTGAACAAAATAATGTCGAGCAGCCTGTTCATCAACACTGTAAAGGACAATTAATCATGGCTGTACATGGCGCTGTTACTTGTGAAGTACCCAATTCAGTCTGGGTAGTACCTCCACAACACGCAGTCTGGATTCCTCCCGGCATTCCGCACAGTAATCGGGCCACAGACAATGCTCAAATTTATTTTCTATTTGTAGATAGCGAAGGGACTGGCTTACCAGAACAATGCTGTACCTTAAATATCAGTCCACTGCTGCGGGAAATGATTTTTTATCTGGCAGAGCAGGAGCCACACTATCCTCGAGAAGGTTCAATAGCACGTTTAGCAGAGGTTTTAATTGAACAATTAAGCCAAGCAACCATTGAACAACTGACTGTACCCATATCCAATCATCCACATATTCGCCTAATTGCTCACGCCTTAGTGGATGATCCTGCTAATCGTATGACCCAAGCACAATGGGCAAATACGCTTGCCATGAGCGACCGCACCTTAGCGCGTCTAATAAAGCGTGAAACTGGATTAACATTTGGGCGGTGGCGCCAGCAATTACAATTAGTTATTGCTCTACAACAACTCGCTGTTGGCACTGCTGTGCAAACGGTCGCCGGAAACCTAGGATATGACTCGGTTACCGCTTTTATTACCATGTTTAAAAAAGCCTTAGGCAGCTCCCCTAGTCATTATTTTGATAATAAGTAATAGTTGTTTTATTGAAATTTCTAAGCTTTAAAGTCTTCAGAAAAACGTTCTATCTGATGCATGCGTTCATGCAAGATAGTAACGATAAGATACAGCTCACCGTACTCGAATACTAGAAATAGATCAGGCTTTCTTGTTACGAGCAATTACTTCAGCTGCTGTTAATGTTAAATAAGAAGACTCTGGCGCATTAAAAGCCTGTATTAGTTCGGCTTTAAGACGTTGAAATGCCTCACTCTCAACTCTCTCCTTATCTCGTCGAATAAGATCACAAATATATTCACTAACATTATCGTATGTACCAT
>JAAYRZ010000207.1 GCA_012518515.1 Alcaligenaceae bacterium | reverse complement strand
TACCACGGATTAAGTCCGCTACAAGACGAGTCTTTTGCGCTGAGATATGTGCGTTACGAACAATAGCTGTTGTTTCCATCACTTACCTCTTAGACTTCTTATCCGCTGCATGACCTTTGTAGGTACGAGTTTGCGCGAATTCACCTAGTTTATGACCGACCATGTTCTCGTTAACATAAACAGGTACGTGTTGACGACCGTTATGAACAGCAATCGTTAAACCGATAAAATCGGGTAGGATTGTTGAACGACGAGACCAAGTTTTGATCGGCTTCTTGTTATTGCCTTCTGCAGCAGCCTCGACTTTTTTCATCAAGGAGGCTTCTACGTAAGGGCCTTTTTTAATTGAACGTGACATATCTTATTGCCCCTTATTTACGCTTACTACGTGAGACGATCATGGAATCTGTACGCTTGTTACGACGGGTTCTGTAACCCTTAGTAGGCGTACCCCATGGGCTCACTGGCTCACGACCTTCACCGGTCTTACCTTCACCACCACCATGTGGGTGATCGATCGGGTTCATCGCCACACCGCGAACAGTAGGACGAACACCGCGCCAACGCATGGCACCGGCTTTACCGTAACTCTGAAGGCTATGCTCACTATTACCTACCTCACCGATGGTGGCGCGGCAATCAATATGCACACGACGAACCTCACCGGAACGTAGACGAACCTGTGCGTAAGTACCTTCACGAGCCATCAACACAGCAGATGAACCGGCTGAACGAGCAATCTGACCGCCCTTACCTGGCAACATCTCAATGTTGTGAATATGTGAACCAATTGGAATATTACGGATTGGCATAGCATTACCGATGCGGATAGGCACCTCAATACCAGACTCAATCTGTGCACCAACAGCTAACTTCTTAGGAGCTAGAATGTAACGACGCTCACCATCGGCATATACCACTAAAGCAATGTGCGCTGTACGATTTGGGTCATACTCAAGACGCTCAACTTTTGCAGGTATACCGTCTTTATTACGACGGAAATCAATCACACGATAGTGAGATTTATGGCCACCCCCACGGTGACGAACCGTGATACGACCATGGTGGTTACGACCTGAGCCACGTTTTTTAGACTCTAATAAAGGAGCATATGGAGCGCCTTTATGTAGCTCTGGATTAACCACTTTTACCATGCCACGACGGGCAGGCGAAATAGGTTTAATTTTTACTAATGCCATCTTAGTTCACCTCCGAAAAGTCAAGTTCTTGACCTTTTTTGAGTGATACATAAGCGATACGGACGTTTTTACGACGACCAACTGAACGACCCGAGCGCTTTACTTTACCATTGCGGTTTAAAACTGATACTGAGTCAACTTCAACTTCAAATAACAGTTCAACTGCTGCCTTAATCTCCGGCTTTGTTGCATCAGGAGCAACACGCAAAGCAATCTGTGGTTGATCTGCAGATGATTCAGCAATAAAAGTTGCCTTCTCAGTAATCACCGGAGCCAGAATGACTTGCATTAAACGTTCTGCTTTCATCCTAAGATCTCCTCAAGTTGTGCAATTGCGGCTTTAGTGATCAACACATTCTTGTAGTGAACTAAAGAAAGTGGATCGGCGTAGCTAGTTTCAACAACAGCGACACCTGGCAAATTGCGAGTAGCTAAATAGGTGTTTTCGTCTAGTTCATCTGTGATCACTAAAACTGAATCTAGCATGCCCATAGCTTTTAATTTGCTGGCAGCAATTTTCGTTTTAGGTGCTTCAAAAGAGAAAGACTCAACAACAGAGATACGGTCTTCACGAGCTAATTGTGACAAGATAGAACGAATACCGGCACGGTACATCTTCTTGTTAACTTTTTGGCTGAAATTCTCGTCTGGTTTGTTAGGGAAAGTACGACCACCCCCACGCCATAACGGAGAACCCGCAGCACCAGCACGTGCACGGCCAGTACCTTTTTGGCGCCAAGGCTTACGAGTACTGTATTTAACTTCTGAACGATCTTTTTGAGCGCGGTTACCACTACGAGCATTGGCTTGATAAGCCACTACGATCTGGTGAACCAGAGCTTCATTAAAATCACGACCAAAAATAGTTTCTGGTGCGCTAACAGTTCCGTCAGCAGCGCCTTGTGCATTTAGGAGCTTTAGTTCCATTATTTGGCTCCTTTAACAGTCATTTTAATTGCAGGACGCACAACGATATTGCCGTTTTTATGGCCAGGCACAGCGCCTTTTACCATAATAAGGCCGCGTTCGGTATCAACGCGAACAATATCTAAATTCTGTACAGTGCGAGTTTTGTCACCCATGTGACCAGCCATGCGCTTACCTGGGAAAACACGACCCGGGTCTTGACACATACCGGTTGAACCTGGTGCGCGGTGAGAAACTGAGTTACCGTGAGTTGCACGTTGAGCGCTAAAATTATGACGCTTAATTACACCTTGGAAACCTTTACCAATGGTTGTACCTTGTACATCCACCTTTTGACCGGCTTCGAAGATATTTTCAACGAGAATCTCTGCACCTGCTTGGAATTCAGCTGCTGCTGTAGGGTCCAAACGGAACTCTTTAAGGATAGCACCGGCTTCTGTACCGGCTTTTGCGTAATGACCTGCTAAAGGCTTAGTTACACGGCTAGCACGACGCTCACCAAATGCAACTTGGATAGCAGCATAGCCATCAGTCTCAACGGACTTAACCTGAGTCACGCGATTGCCTGACACGTCCAGCACAGTAACTGGAATAGATTCACCATCATCGGTGAATACACGCATCATGCCAACCTTACGACCGACTAGTCCTAGCCGATGAGCGGCAGGCGTTGTTGTCGAATTTGACATTTTATTACTCCATTCCCCACTACGATTGGCGGGGGCTAACATTTATTATGAGGGGTAAATATCTTGCTTTTAGTGATCACAAGTAGTTCAAAAAAGAAAGCCCAACCATGAATAAAACCTCATGGAAAGACTAATCAATACAAGGAACTAGCTAAGCGAAAACTTAGAGAACTCGCAATATATTTGCACTAGCTAAAAGGTGCTGCGTACCTAAAGGAACGCTAAGCTTAACGGTTGCCTTCTAATAGCTAGCCCATAACTATATCACAAAAAGCCTGCTAACCCAAGGACTTAAATCACTTTTGTTGTTTTTATTCTATGCCTTTATCCAGTCCTGCAGGCAGTTCGGTTTTCAACTCTAACTCCCTAGGCTCTGGCATTTCTTTGGCTGCCTTTGCACTTAAACGATTAAAGCGCTCAAGCTTGGTGGTTACTCCTTGCTGACCAGCAAAGGAGCGAGCCATTTGATTAAATTGGCGAGTCGACGTATCTAAGGTCTGACCTAACTTAATCATATGTTGTGCTACTAGGGCAGCTTGGTTATAAATAGCCATAGCCTCGTCACCTAATGCTAATGCTTGCTGATGACTATCACTTCTCATCCACAGATAGGCAACTGTTTTTAACAAGGGCAACAAAGTTGTTGGCGAGGTTAGAATCACATTTTTATTATACGCATAGTTATATAACTGCTCATCTGCCTTTAAGGCCTCAATAAAAGCAGCCTCTATGGGCATGAATAACAAGACAAAACCAGGACTATTTAAGCCTGGGAGTTGGCTATAATCCTTAGCGCTCAGATCATCCACATGGTTACGCACAGCGCGTACATGGCGTTGTAAATACTGCTTAGCTCGTGCAGCATCATCCGCCGCATTGATCGCTTCCTGATAGTCGACTAAGGACACCTTGCTATCAACCACAATCTCTTTATCATCGGGTAAGTAAAGTATCAAGTCTGGTAACATCCGCTGCCCGTCCTCAGTCCTAAAAGCCGCCTGAGTTTTATAATGCCGATCTTTTTCCAGACCAACTTGTTGAAGCGCCAACTCCAGCTGCAACTCACCCCAATTACCAAGTGCCTTCTTGTCCCCCTTAAGTGCACGAGTAAGTGCCTGCGCTTCCTCGCCAATTTGCAAACCCGCATTGAGTAACTGCTTAATTTGCTCGGAAATAACACTATGCCCCTGTAAGGACTGACCATGCAACTCATTAATATGGCGTTGGAAATAATCCAATCGTTCTCTAAAAGGCTTTAGTACCTGCTCTAAAGAGCCTTGATTACGCTCAACTAATAACTGAGTTTTTTCATCTAAAAAGCGCGTTGACAACAACTCAAAGTTTCGACTTAATTCCTGCAACTGCTGTTCAGTTTGTTGTTCCTGCTGTTCTTTATATTGTTGTTGTAAGTTCAATTGAGTTGAAAGTACGGCCAGTTGCTTATCAAGATGATCTTTTTCGCCATCAAGCAGCTTCAACTCTGCTTCCAACTCTCTAAGCTCAGCGTTCAGGCGCTCGCTCTCTTCCTGTTGATCGTGCAGGCGCCATTCGGCTAAGCGCCGATCTGAGCGAGCCCTCAAGAGTAAAAAATACATCAAAAAAAACACCAGCACAGCTGGCACGAAGCCCAAACTTAAAAGCTGATAGATAGACCACTGAGAGGCGATGGTCTCAAACCATTGATGCATACAAATGACTAACCTTTAGAAGCTTCAATCTGAGCTTCTTTTTTATGCTGCCAAGCGACTAAGGCTTGTTGTACTTCGCCAAGCCCATCAAAAACATACTCTGGACCCAACTCACGTAACCATTCGGTGCGCCACAAAATATTCTTAGGCTGTGCACGCAAACCATATACAAAAATAGGCACCTCTCGCTCTTGATACTCATATAACATTTCTTTTAACGCCGTCACACCTGAGGAGTCTACGTAAATAATGCCTGAAAAATCAAGCACCAAAGCTTTAGTAGCCATCGGTGTCATGAGTTGTTCAGTTAATTTTACCGAACCAAAAAACACCGAACCCACTAAACGATACGAGCGAACACCCTCTTGCTCCGCTAAGTCGGGAAGCTTTTGCTTCTCGGCCACAGTCAATGCTGAAATACGATAGATGAAGGTAAAACAAGCTAATACAATACCTACCTGCACCGCAACCGTCAAACTAACCATAACCGTCAAGAAAAACACGGACAACAAATTGACTGCATATGTAATACGGTAGGTACGCAAACGAGCAAACTCGCGCCAAGAACCCATATTCCAAGCCACAGACATCAATATTGCCGATAAAGCGGCCAAAGGAATATATTGTGCCAAAGGCGCAGCAACCAAAACTACGATCAGTAAAGCCAAGGCATGAACTATACCAGCAATCGGACTGGTAGCGCCATTTTTAATATTAGTCACGGTACGCGCAATCGTACCAGTCGCCGGCATACCGCCAAAAAATGGCACCACCATATTAGCAAAGCCCTGTGCCAAAAGCTCCTGATTAGGATCGTGCTTATCCTTAATCATATTGTCAGCCACCCGAGCGCACAATAAAGACTCTATCGCCCCCAGCACCGCTAACGTAATAGCTGGCATCAATAAATCACCGAACAACCCGAAGCTGAAGGCAGGTACAGTTAACGCAGGTAAGCCTTGTGGTATTCCACCAAAACGGCTCCCAATGGTTTCAACCTGCAAATCTAGCCCTAAAACCAAAAACACGCCAACTACAAGTGCCACTATCGAGCCGGGAATATACGATAAAAAACGCATTGCTAGGGGTAAAATATTACCAACCTGTTTATTCCTCAAAAACTGAGCACTTGCCGCAAGGCCGCGCCGCCATAACACGACGATTAATAAGCAGACGACTGAAACACCCAGTGCCTGAAAATTCATCTCTGGCAAAGCCTGCCATAACGTCTGCATCATCGGAAAAAAATCAGCAGGCACATCTTGAACCGGCAAACCAAAGAAATCCTTAAGCTGGGAAAGTCCAATCAACACGGCAATACCATTGGTAAAACCGATAATGACGGCTACCGGAATAAACTCGACTAAGCCGCCTAAACGCAAAAAGCCCATCAACCATAGCAACACTCCGGACATCAAGGTCGCCAATAATAAGCCCTCAACTCCATACTGCTGCACAATGCCATAAACAATCACAATAAAAGCACCGGCCGGACCGCCCACCTGCACTCGTGAACCACTAAACAATGAGATCAACAGGCCGCCAATAATTGCAGTAAAGAGTCCTGCCTCAGGCTTAAGACCAGAGGCAATAGCGAAAGCCATCGCCAAAGGCAGAGCCACCACACTTACCGTCAGTCCCGCCCCTACATCTTGAAAAAAACGTTCAGTTGAATAACCTTGCTTTAGTTCATAGATTTTCGGATTAAAACGCATGGTAAATTTCATCGGACTCTCTACTAAGATGATTAATTGGACAGAATAAAGGACGTCAAAACGCCCCAGAAGAAGACCTACTAACTACGCCAGAATTTAATGTAAACTTAAGCAATAGCTTATATATTATAGTACAGCCTATTCATTCGTCATCCTGAACGCAAAAACAGGCTCCTAGGAGCCTGTTTTTGTGTATTAAATCTCACGATATGATTAATGCATTACAGCACTAGTCATCTCTATCAATATGTAAAACTTTACCACTTCGAGCATCGATCTTAACCTCGTAGTCTGTATTACGTCTGATCGTCTCTACCTCATAATAACTATCTCTATCACCTCGATTCTCTAAATCTGCTTTAATAGCCTTACCTTGAGTCTCACGTTCTGCGGTAATAATCGCTTGTTGCAAACTAACCTCCGGACGTCCTCCACTACGACGCTCACCATCGGACTCAGTCTTGATTATTTTTCCTGTATTAGCATTAATCTTGACCTCATGCTTTTGGTTACCATTATGAACTTCAACTTCATAATAACCTCGGCCATCATCCTCATCAAAATCTAATTCTACGGCATAGCCACCAATCCTATCAGTTGCAATGACCACAGCCTGTGCCGCATTAATCTTAGCTCTTTGTAAAGCGCGCCAATCATCTTCATTTGCTGAAGCAGTAAAACTAGCAATACTTAACGAAGCAGCTAACATAGCTAACATCGTACTCTTAATAATTCTCATCAACTTCTCCCTTCGTAAGTAATCTCTCATAGAGTGAGTCGTAAATAACCTGCTATTAAATTATATGAAAGTTCTTGCGCTTAAATTAGCTATTTAGCAAGTAATTGTTAGTAAAAACAACCATAAGCAAAAAACTACACTGCTACCCGCTCCAACTCATGCAAAATACCACAATCCTTTGCAGTCCGAACCTCACCACACTGGCTTCGAATATGGCCCAACTCTTCTGCTAAGGCATGTAACTCATCAATTCTACGTTGCACATCAACTAAATGACTATCTATTAAGCTATTAACTGAGGCGCAGCTCTCATTTGGTTCAACCTGGGCAACAAGTAGGAGACGGATTTCTTCTTGTGACATTTCTAAAGCACGACAACGTCGAATAAAAATCAAACGCTCTACATGCTTAGCCTGATACTGCCGATAATTATTATGAGGATTTCGCGGCGCCTCTGGCAGCAATCCTTCTCGCTCGTAATAGCGAATGGTTTCAACCGGACAAGCCGATAATTTTGATAATTCACCAATTCTCATTATTTGCTCCAAACAATCCTTGACCCTGTAGTTACTACAGGGTATTTAATGATTATAAATGAATAAATCAATTGAGTTTGGATAAATTAAATGACATCTTCTCAGTCTACTAATATAAAAAACACCTCTACACGACACGATGATGCAACGCAAAATACTTGCTGCCATTCTAATTGCACAACAGTCAATGCATCAACCGTCAATTTTTCAGAAAACAACGAACAGCTTAAAGACTGTATCCGCACCTCCATTCGTATTACCCAAATGGACTGCCCCACTGAAGAGGCCATGATTCAGCGCCTATTTAAAGACAGCTCTGAAGTAAAGCACCTGAGCTTCAATTTAATACAGCGCACCTTAACTGTGACTCACACGCCTGATTCCCTAGACAACATTCTTAATGGCATCCGTAGCCTCGGTTTTACACCTGAGATACAGTCTGACAAATCTGACGGCGACTTGAACTCGACATCAGAGACCAAACATCGTCCTTGGTGGCCGCTCGCTCTTGCCGCCCTAATTGCCCTTGCTGCAGAAATCAGCCATTTTAATGCCATGCCACTTTGGCTCACGGCAGGCTTAGCCATTACTGCCATTACCATCGGCGGCTTTCGGACCTATAAAAAAGGCTGGATTGCCATCAAAAACGGTAATTTAAACATTAATGCTCTCATGAGCATTGCCGTTACCGGAGCATTAATTATCGGTCAATGGCCAGAAGCCGCTATGGTTATGGTCTTATTTACTCTAGCTGAAATCATTGAAGATAGGTCCCTAGAACGTGCCCGCAAGGCTATTAGTGGATTAATGGAACTCAGCCCTGAACATGCTACCGTCCAACAAGCAGACGGTAGCTGGCAACAAATGGCTGCTCGTGATGTTTCCCTTAAGCAAATAATTCGAATAGCGCCTGGTCAGCAAATTCCGCTTGACGGAGCAATCATTCGTGGCGCCTCCAGCATCAATCAGGCACCAATCACTGGTGAAAGTCTGCCCGTTGATAAAAGCATTGGTGATATAGTTTATGCTGGCACCATCAATCTTAACGGTTCTTTTGAATATGAAGTCACGGCCACTTCAAGCAACACCACGCTAGCGCGTATTATTCAACGCATCGAAGAGTCGCAGAATGCTAAGGCACCCACACAACGCTTTATCGATCGATTTGCTAAAGTGTACACTCCCTTAATTCTGCTATTTGCTTTACTGATTGCCTTTCTGCCGCCATTATTTTTAGACGGTGAATGGCTCTCCTGGATCTATAAGTCCCTAGTACTCCTCGTTATTGCTTGCCCTTGTGCACTCGTCATTTCAACGCCAGTGGCAATCGTTAGCAGCCTTGCTACCGCAGCTCGTCGCGGCATATTAATCAAAGGGGGAGTTTATCTGGAAAATAGCCGACTTTTACGTTACTTGGCTTTTGATAAAACCGGTACCATTACTCACGGCAAACCCGAATTAAGTGACATTATCTACTTTAAAAAAGGCAGCGAGGAGGCAATCCAAAAAATTGCAGCAACGATTGCTGATCGCTCTGATCACCCCATTTCCAGAGCATTAGTTGAGTCCTTAAACACTGTTATCGACTCTAATGCAATTGGTCACTTTGAAGCCTTACCGGGTCGTGGTACTAAAGCTCAGCTTGGTGATACTACCTATTATTTAGGTAGTCACCGCTTAATTCACGAATTGGGCGTCTGCAATCAGGCGCTAGAAGAAAAACTCGCACTCTTTGAACGTGAAGGAAAAAATACAACCTTACTATGTGATGAAACTGAGGTGGTAGCACTCTTTGTCATGGCGGATACCGTTAAAGCCACTAGCCATCAAGCCATCAATGAACTCCACAAAATGGGTATTAAGACCATGATGCTGAGTGGTGATAATCAATTAACCGTCAACTCAATTGCTAAGGAAGTCGGCATCGACTACGCTCATGGTGAGTTACTGCCCGAAGACAAACTACAGATAATTGATAAAACAAGTCATCAAGGTATGATTGGTATGGTCGGCGATGGGATTAATGACGCCCCCTCACTTGCACGCGCTGATATCGGTTTTGCCATGGGCGTGATGGGCTCGGATGTCGCTCTTGAAACAGCAGACATTGCCTTGATGAATGACGATCTAAGAAATATCCCACTACTTATTCGCCTCTCACAACGAACACACCGTATTCTGCTACAAAACATAAGCTTTGCACTAATTATTAAAGTGATTTTCCTTGTTTTAACTTTAATGGGACTCGGAACCATGTGGATGGCTGTCTTTGCCGATATGGGAGCAAGCTTAATCGTCGTACTTAATAGTTTACGCCTCTTGAGGAAGTGATTTAGGTATGATCAAAAAGGAACATCAATTCAGTCACAACAAGCCTTAACCCTCGTATAAGCAACATGTCAAAACAAAACAGTCTCGATAATAAAAAATCCTATCGCCAACAAGGTTTTATTTTTGCCATGCTGGGTGCCATACTCTTCTCATCTAAGTCGATAGTCATTAAATTCATTTATGAATACGATGTAGATGCAACCACCACACTCGGATTTCGTTTACTCATGGCAATGCCATTTTTCGCCGCAGTTGCTTTAGTGCAAATGAACAAAGTCCGCCGTGGAGAGCTTGAGCCTTTATCATTAAAAAATGCACTCAAATTAGTTGTACTTGGATTTTTAGGTTATTACTTGGCGAGCTTATTGGATTTTGCCAGTCTAAAATACATCAGTGTTAGTTTAGAGCGGTTGATTTTATTAATGACCCCAACCTTTGTTCTGCTCTTTTCAGTACTTTTCCTCAACAAAAAAGTATCTAAACGACAACTACTCTCGTTAGTCATTTCCTATTGCGGTGTCTTACTTGTTTTTGTACAAAACTTCTCCATAGGCGGTAGTGACATTTTGCTAGGCAGCCTCTTAGTCCTTGGCTCCGCACTTAGTTACTCTGTTTATGTAATGGGTGCGGGTGAGTTACTACGTGAAATTGGTTCCACCCGCTTCGTTGCTTATGCCATGCTAGTTTCCACATTTTTTGTATTAATACAGCTTTTTGCGCTGCATGGTATTGATTGGGTCGCACAACCGCTTCCTGTTTATAGTTGGTCTCTAGTCCACGCCGTCGTCAATACTTTTATTCCCACCTTTATGCTGATGTGGTCGGTAGAACGTATCGGCGCTCCGATGAGTACGCAGCTAGGACTCATTGGTCCTATTTCCTTATTGTTTTTAGCTTGGATATTTTTAGACGATCCTATCACGGTATGGGATTGGCTCGGCACCTCAATTGTGTTGGCAAGTCTCTATATGCTTGGACGTGCTAGAGGATAAATAGCTCTCGTATTAGTTTAAACTTGTTATATACTGGATGACGTAATAGCAATACCCTGCGCAGGAGAGACTAATGGCCACCGGACCCTCAGATAAAGAAACTGCTGTCGACGACAAAACCTCACAAAAAGCCATCGAGCTACATGAAAAAATGCACCATCGTGTAGAGGCTGTTGGCAACCTACTCGTTGAGGCCTTTCACTACTTAGCGCTCTTTGTTATCGGTGCCATCACAGTTTATGCAGGCACCTTGACTGCCATTGATATTCTCGCTCAGGATAAGATCACCATTGATGATATTCTGTTGCTTTTTATCTATCTAGAGCTAGGAGCCATGGTTGGTATTTATTTTAAAACTAACCACATGCCGGTACGCTTCTTAATTTATGTCGCTATTACCGCACTCACTCGCCTAATGATTTCAGATATTTCTCATCACAATGATCCTAATATGGGCGTGGTGTACATCTCTGCGGCTATCTTACTCCTAGCACTTGCCGTGTTAGTCGTCCGCTTTGGCTCTGCGCGCTACCCTTCAATCCGAAATAACTCAAAAGCTCGTCGATTTAATGATGAAAAACACGAAGGTTTAGGCGATGAACGAGATTAAAGCAACAGCTCAGTAAATTATATACAGTAGATTTATTAGTCATAACTAAAAAGTCGCCTTATAATGCAGGCATCATCTATTTAATGATCGCCCATACCACTGATTATGAGCAGCACCAAAAATTCCCTTCAAAGCTCAAGTCCACAAAGTGAGACTATTGCTTTTCTAAAAACGCTTGCACCTATCGTCATTGAGACCCATATCTCTTTAGTTTTTCTTAATGATAATTATGCTTATAAGCTAAAAAAAGCTCGAACTCTACCTTTTGTGGATTTTAGCAGTACAGAGCAGCGCATACATTATTGCCATGAAGAGCTCAAACTAAACCGTCGCACAGCACCAGATATCTACCTTGAGGTCCTACCGATTTACCGACACCTTGATGGCCATCTCAGCTTTGAAAAAGACACAGAAGAGCAAAGTGAAATTATCGATGCAGTACTCAAGATGAGGCGTTTTGATGATCAACTGTTGCTCAGCAAATTAGCAAAAAACAAGAAACTTAACGCTCCCATGATGACGCAATTAGCTCAAACTATTGCCAACTTTCATCATCAGGCTCAAATTTCTAGTGATTACCAGGGTGCCAAACGTCTTAAGGATATTGTTGAACTGAATCGCTTATCCGAAGCTATGGTTAATCAGGTGCTAGGCCATCAAGGCATGAGCAAATTAAATCAACACTTATTAAGCGATATCGAAGAGCACACCAAGCTATTAAATGCGCGCGCTATCAATGGTAAAGTCCGACGCTGTCACGGTGACTTGCATTTAAACAACATCTGCCTTTGGCAGCAGACACCGACCCCCTTTGATTGCCTAGAGTTTAATGAGTCCATGGCCACCACCGATGTACTTTATGATCTGGCTTTTTTATTAATGGACTTATGGCATCACAAACAATACGACTTAGCTAATTGGCTGATGAATCGCTACCTAGATCAAAATGATGAAAGCGATGGCCTAGCATTATTACCTTTATTTATGAGTTTGCGCGCCTCGATCAGAGCCATGGTCATAGCAACTCAGGCTGCTAATTCGAACAAGGATAGCATTGCCGAGCAATGCCGCAAAGAAGCTCAAAGCTTTCTAGATCTAGCCACTGACTTACTGACTAGATCAGAGCCACGCTTAGTAGCTATTGGCGGTTTAAGTGGTAGCGGTAAGTCTACTTTAGCGACAGCACTCGCCCCCTACATTGGTTCTGCTCCAGGCGCTCGCGTCTTGTCTACTGACCGTATACGTAAAAAGCTATTTAATATTGCAGTCGAAGAAAGGCTCCCTACAGAAAGTTATACTGAAGCGAGCTCCAATTTAGTTTATCGTACTCAAAGAGAACTATGCGCTGCCGTTCTTCAAGCTAAACACAGTGTGATCGCAGATGCCGTATTTGCTAAAGATTGGGAGCGGGAGGCGATTGAATCATGTGCTAACTATTTACAAGTCCCTTTTCATGGAGTTTGGTTAGAGGCACCTGCCGACAAACTGATAGAACGTGTTAAAGCCAGAAAGCACGATCCTTCTGATGCCACTGTTTCGGTAGTAGAGAAACAGCTACAAATGGACTATGGAAGTATTCAGTGGCCACGATTAAAGAGCGCCCAAGCACTCAAAAGACTAATACCTCAAGCCTTGTTGCTACTAAAAGGAAAATGGCCTTGGAGTTAAGGTCAATATTAAATACAAAAAAAGCAGAACAGTCAAAATACAACTGCTCTGCTTCAACAAAACCTAGAAGGTTTTAAATTAGCCTTGCTGAGGAATAATGGTCACAGGGCAAATACCTGCCTGAATCACACCATAACTGACACCACCAAGAACTGCACGAATTGGACCCACACCACGCGACCCCATGACAACCATCTCGATTGGACTGTCAGTTTCTTGACTCTCACGAATTCTATCAACAATACACTGCTTAGGGTCGCCCACTAACAGCTCAAGTGTATATGGAATATCTTGGGCATCAAGAATCTTTTTGCCTTCAGCCACCGACTCTTCGAATAATAACTCCTGATACTCTCGAATATCTTCTAGAGAAAAAAGACGCTTGGAGTGGACCGTCTGAAAACTAGGCTGAGCATTTACTGCAACAATTTCTGCTTTATCCCCGCCAGAGATCATCTTAATAGCCCAATGCAATGCTTCGATTGAGTTTTTTGAGCCATCTAAAGCCACTAAAACTTTGTTTAACATCTTCTCACCTCACCTGTAAAGTATTTGTAGATTGTTGCACCGTTATGATTAAGTACTACCTTAATTATACAACACGGCGCAACGATCTATTCAGGAGATTATGATTGATTAGTTTGAGCTAGCGGACTTCTTATAAGCTTCCTCAATACGCTCACCAATTTCTTGGTCAACATTTTTCCAGTATTGGAAAACACGCTCAAGTACTGGGCTACGTACGCCTTGGATACCACCAACGATAGTTTCTACAAACTGTGCGCGTTGCTCATCATTCCAAACCTCACGAACTAATGTACCAGGCTGACTAAAGTCATCATCCTCTGCATGTAAGGTATAGGCACTACGCACTAAGTCACCATCTGACTCCCAACCGTCTTCGATAGGACCAGTATGGTCAGCAAAAGGACGACCTGCAGTTTCACTCACGTAAGTCGGCTTATTACCACTGTGGTGATAGGCCATATTACCGTCAAACACATAGGTATTTGTTGGAACCTTAGGCTGATTCACTGGCAATTGGTCAAAGTTAGTACCAATACGACGACGTTGTGCATCAGGATAAGCAAATACGCGACCTAACAACATTTTATCTGGTGATAAACCAATACCAGGTACTAAGTTTGATGGTGAGAAAGCAGCTTGCTCAATTTGAGCAAAGAAGTTTTCAGGGTTATGATTTAGCGTCATACGACCCACTGGAATCAATGGATAATCTTTATGTGACCAAGTTTTAGTCAAGTCAAATGGATTAAAACGATAGGTTTTAGCTTCTTCATAAGGCATGATTTGTACTGATAAATCCCAAGATGGATTATCACCACGCTCAATGGCTTCAAATAAGTCACGACGATGGTAATCGGCATCAAGACCATTAGTTTCAGCGGCTTCAGCATTAGTGAAGTCTTCTAAACCCTGACAGGAATGGAAATGATACTTAACCCAGAAACGTTCACCTTCTGCATTAACCCACATATATGTATGTGAACCATAGCCGTTCATGGTGCGCCAAGATTTAGGCAAGCCGCGGTTACCCATCAAATAAGTCACTTGGTGAGCTGTCTCAGGATGAGAAGTCCAGAAGTCCCACTGCATGTGGTTATCACGTAAACCTGAATCAGGTAAGCGACGTTGGCTACGAATGAAGTGTGGGAACTTCATCGGATCGCGCACAAAGAAAATCGGAGTATTATTACCTACTAAGTCGTAGTTACCTTCAGTTGTATAGAACTTAAGAGAGAAGCCACGTACATCACGCCAAGTGTCTGGACTACCTTGCTCACCTGCTACCGTAGAGAAACGAGCAAGCATCTCAGTTTGT
>JAAYRZ010000035.1 GCA_012518515.1 Alcaligenaceae bacterium | reverse complement strand
GACGTAACTCAGTTGATAAATCAAATTGAATACTGCCTACTAGCATATCCTCGTGAGCAGCCTCAACAAAGCTCAGCAACTCATCAAAATCTTTAGAACGTGCAATCACCTGTCCTACCGCAGTATACGTAATTTTCTCTACTTCTTTAGTATCTTTTTTATAATGAACATTTTTACGGATAGAGTAGTTGCCAGTCTCCAAGTCTAACTCGGGATTATCTTTGCCCAACTCGACTACATTACGCATGGCTAGGTTAACTTCACGCATTAACTCGCGTTGGTCCTCACCCTCTAGCTGCTTAGTCAAGGTCACATTTGCCCTGTCTTCCTTTACCTCTCGATAAGCTTCGGCCCCTACACGCACGAAAGACTCTGGCTCAGGCCTAAAAAAACGCTGAGCCTCTGCAGTATCTTGAGAAAACACTGCCGTGCTAGTTAATAATAAAGGTAAAATAACGGCACTTCGGAATAACTTCATATCTCATCCTTTTTTAAATTTCTAGTTGTTAGAGTGGGATCTGAAGCAGATAGTTCGATAACTAATAACTATGGTTTACGAGCAATCAATTGAACTACCGAAGACATGCCTGAGTGCCCTTGGCCCTCCTGAATATCGCGCTCAACCTCAGCTAAATGCAAAATCTCCATATCGGCAAAATCTCGCTCAAGCTCTTCTTTGGTATAAAGTAAGTCAATATTTTTCGGACCACCGGTACCAAAGGCTAATTGCTTGGTGGTATAGCATTCACAAATATAGATACCGCCAGACTTAAGTCCGGCCTTAATACGCTGATGAAAACCCACGCGATCCGCCTTGTGCATATGGCAAAAGATATTAATCGCGGCTCCCCAAGCGCCCGCTTCTAACTCATAAATACTTAAATCAGCGTGCTCAACCGACACTGTGACACCCTGCTTAGACGCTAATTCCTGAGTTTTGTCTAAACCGGACAAGGCCATATCCACAGCAGTCACCTGATGACCTTGCTGAGCCAAAAAGACGGCATTACGCCCTTCACCCTCACCTAAAGAAATAACTGAACTGCCCTTAGGAATATGAACACTCGCATCTTTTAAAAAATCATTAGGTGCTGTACCGTAAAAATACTCATCATCACTAAAACGCTGATGCCACATATTATCTTTTAAATTAGTCATGAGCTGTCCTGATATTAGGTTAAAAAAAATTCCAATACTTAAATAAAGTATTGGAATTTTTCGTACTTAAGGAAAGTAAGTAAATTACCCGCAGTACCGTCAAGGTCGGCATCTCGAACCCAAAAAGTTCAAGTAGGCGGTCGGCTCGTCTGCGCTCTGGGATCCTCTGACTAGAGAGGTTCACTCCTGCGCTTGAGCTAACTACCAAGGCCATAAGCATCGGTAAGAGATGAAAGACCAAGGTCACGAATACCGCAGGAAAACTTGTCAAGCAATGCTGCTTTGTTGAAATTAGTATAGCATTTTATCGGATAAATTTAAAGATGACTGACTTGATCGAAATCCGATAAAAGCTACTAAAACCTACTTTAATTGATTGATGCCATCATCCAATAAAGCATTAATATGGTCGACTTTATTTTTATAATCACCATAGGAAACACCCTGGAATGGCCCATCTGTTGACTCGGCAGAAAGCAACTGAGATGCCAACTGTATACATGCCATAAAAGCGACACGCTCATTGTTCATATTACCAGCAGAGCCTTTAATCATAGTCATCAGATCATTAGCCTGCTTAACCGCAGCTAAAAGCTTTTCTTTTTCGCTAGGCTCACAAGCCAAAGTCAGCTCTTTATCTAAAATCGTAACTTCTAAATGTTCCATCATGCTTCTCCCTGTGTAACACCGCCCGGCAGATTAGCTAAAACATGTGCCACACGATCCTTGGCATGACTTACACCGGCTTTTAATTGTTCAGATTGGACTCTTAGTTGCTGTAGCTCCTCTTGAGCCGAGCTTAACTCGACAAGCGTCGATTGCAACTGCTGCTTTAACTGCTGATTTTCATCACTAATTTGCTGCCGCTCGCTGACGACTGACTGCTGGAACTCGGCAAGTTGCACAGCTAAACTCTGATGCGCCTCGCTCTTAGAGGTGAGCTGATTTTGAGTGTCTGACAGCTGAGTGCGAAGCTCGTCTAACTGCTGATTGAGCTCATCACGATCAGTCACTAAACGCTCACTAAGCTGAAGCAACAACTCCACACGCGCGGTCAATTGATCAAGATCTTGTAACATAATAGATGTCTAAAAAATAAAATAAGCAAAGTCGCTTATAAGTTTAACTTAACCTTGCAGCAGTGCAAAGTATCAATCACAAGACTAGCATAAATCCTGTCATTTCAATATGATAATGCTGCTTCTTAAGCTTGCGCTTTAATAAATTAAGCTCAAGAGTTATTTATATTACACCCTTGAGCTTAATTAAGATTTGAATAAGAGACTATTTACTATTTAACTAGTCAATTAGTTCGAAGAACTCATCATAACAACTGTACTGATTTACTCCGTAACCTCTTCAGATTCTGCTGGAGCCAGTGTTTCTTCTAGGCTTTCTTTGATCTCTTCGACTACTTCTGTGATTTCTGTCGCTACGTCCTCAGCAACTTCTCCTACGGGTGTGGCTTCAGTAACCTCTGGAGCAGCTTCCTCAGATGTCATAGGCTCATCATTTTCAGGAGTAATTGCTTCTTGAGCTTCGATTTCAACAACTTCGGCAGCCTGTGCCTCAGTTTCAACAGTCGTAGCGGCCTCTTCAGTTTCAGTCGCTTCTGCTTCCTCTACTGCTTCTTCAACCGGAGCTTCTTCTGCCGCTGGAGCGGGCTCCTCTTCAACCACATCAGTTGCGGTTTCTTCGACCTCAACAACCTCTTCGGTCGCTTCCACTTCTTCAACTGCTTCCTCAGCCTCAGCTGGAGCTGCATCACTGCTATCTAAAGAGATATCGCCACCAGAAGCATTAACCATAAAGACCACGGCATTTTTTACTTCTTCATCTAAAAGGCTAGCATCACCACCTTTGGCAGGCATCGCGTTAAAGCCCTCAAGAGAGTGTTGGAAAAGCACATCTGCACCTTGTGCAATACGTGGCGCCCACTGCTCTAAATTACCCTTAATTGGTGCATCAGTTACACCAGTATCATGACAGGTCATACAGAGACGGTTATATACCTGCTCACCAGTCAAGGCTTGTTTGTCACCTTCTTCAGGTAAAGGCGCGCCCGTATTATAGTGAGCAACAGGAGCAATACGCGACAAGACCATCTCAGGCGCCATTGATGCTCTATCTGTACCACCACTGCCAAGATTCATTTTAATTAAAAAGATAAGCACAACAATCGGCACGATAAAAACCATCGAACCGACTTTTAACATTTCTCCGGGTGTCTTTGACCCTTTTTGATTGGTAGAACTCATTTGCGTTTTCCCTTAGGTATCACTAAAAACAAAACAGGAAATGAGAAATAAGCGGTCTTGACTTAGAAGATGTCCCTTTCTCTCTCCTCGTAACTGCATATTATAACGATATCCATAAAATTTGTAGGGCTTAATTCGTTTGAAGTTTGAGATAATCAAACAAATATCACTTTGAT
>JAAYRZ010000206.1 GCA_012518515.1 Alcaligenaceae bacterium | reverse complement strand
ATTACTGTATTGAGTTTTGAGCATGCGGTAGCAGCTCCTTTTTGTACGCGTCAATTAGCAGATTTAGGCGCGCGTGTGATTAAGGTCGAGCGTCCTGGTGTGGGTGATTTTGCTCGTAACTATGATGAGCGTGTTAATGGTCTTGCTTCACATTTTGTGTGGATTAATCGCTCAAAAGAAAGTTTGACCCTGGATCTGAAATCAGAGGGTGCTGCAGAGATCCTAGAACGCATTTTGCCAGAGGTGGATGTGTTAGTCCAAAACTTGGCTCCGGGAGCGGCAGCACGTCTAGGTTTGTCTTTTGAGGCGTTGCACGAAAAGTATCCACAATTAATCGTGTGTGATATATCTGGTTATGGTGCAGGCGGTTCTTATGAGCAGAAAAAAGCCTATGATTTACTGATTCAAAGTGAATCGGGCTTTGTTTCCGTCACCGGTTCGGGTGAAGAGATGGCAAAAGCAGGTTGTTCCATTGCTGATATTTCGGCCGCTATGTACGCTTATAGTAATATTTTATCAGCATTGATTTTACGCAGTAAAACCGGTAAAGGCTCACATATTGACGTGTCGATGCTAGAGAGTATGGTTGAGTGGATGGGCTTTCCCATGTACTACGCCTTTGATGGTGCTGAGCCTCCGGTCCGTGCTGGCGCTGCGCATGCCGCTATTTATCCTTATGGGCCATTCCCAGTTGCTGGTGGTGAAAGGGTGATGTTAGGGCTCCAAAATGAGCGTGAATGGAAGGTATTCTGCGATGAGGTGTTAAAGCAGCCTGAGTTAGCCGATGATCCACGTTTTAATCGAAATAGTTTAAGAACTGAAAACCGCGATGCTTTAAAGGCCATTATTGTCGAGGCGTTTGCAAGTATGAGTAAAGACGAGGTCATTGAGCTATTAGAGAGCGCTAAAATTGCGAATGCGGCTGTTAATACCATGCATGATGTGTGGAATCATAAGCAGTTAAAAGATCGTGAACGCTGGCGTGAGGTTGGTACTTCCACTGGACGAATTCCTGCCTTATTACCACCAGGTGTTAATAATGCTTACGAGTATCGTATGGATGCGGTACCGGCTTTGGGTGAGCATAGCGAGTCAATCTTAAAGGGCCTCGGCTATGATGATGGGCAGATTGAAAAGCTATCTAAATTAGGAACGATTTAAATTTAGTCCTAGGTGTAAATCTTTATTGCTCTCTCGGGTAAAATAGCTTTAAACTTTGACTAAAAAGGAGGCTACTATGGCTAAGAAAAACTTTTATATACGTTCGGCATTATTTGTGCCGGCGGCGAATCTCGACAGAATTCCCAAGGCATTGGCCACTGACGCCAGTATTGTGATTGTGGATCTTGAGGATGCAGTTGAAGCTGACGCAAAGTTCAGCGTCAGACAGCAACTTGAAAAATGGGCAAATGAAAATCCGGGTCGCCGCTTTTTCTTGCGCATTAACGATGCGCAGTCGCCATGGTTTATTGATGACTTAGCCTTTGCAGGTCGTATTGATAAAAGCATTTTAGGAGTTGTTTTGCCTAAGGCCGAAAGTGCCAAAGATGTTGTGCCAGTAGAGCGATTAGGAGTGCCGGTAATTCCATTAATCGAGACGGCCGCAGGCGTTACTCACTTAAAAGAAATTTGTGCTGTTGATGGTGTTACTCGTTTATCGATTGGTGAATTGGACTTAGCCTTAAGCCTTGGTGTGGATAGAAACACTCATGGAGCCAAGCGCTTGATCAATTATGTGCGAGGAGAGGTTTGTATTCATAGTCGCGCGGCTAAGCTTAATCCGCCGCTTGATACAGTCTATCCTAATTTTAGAGATCTTGAAGGTCTAGAAAAGCATTTAACCTTGTCAAAAGAAATGGGTTTCGGTGGTAGTTTATGTATTCACCCAACTCAACTAGAGGTTATTCATCGTGTCTTTGTGCCTAAAGAAGAAGACTTAGAATGGGCTCAGCGTGTAGTTAATGCTGCCAGAAAATACGGTAACTCTGTTTTCCAGCTAGATGGAGAAATGATCGATAGACCGGTTATTGAGCACGCAGAAAGTCTTCTTAAAGAAACTGACGGTGTCGTCATTACGCGTTAGTCTTTTGGCTCTAAGCGTATCATTTTATTAACAAAAGGCTCATTTGGGCCTTTTGTTAATTGATCTTTTTACTGAGAAATGTTATTGTGGCGTGCTAAGCAGTAAAAAAGTCAGTTTCTCGTCTTTTATCTTAGATTGGGATGATTTCCAATCATCAATTATCTAAAGTGTTTTCCTCTTACTAAGTATTTATTATTTAGTAAGGGTTGAGTCTGATTTTTTGGTTTTCTACTTTAATTAGAAAGCCGTATTGTTTTTGAGCCTTTTTTGATGGTTCTTACGTCCATCGGCTCGGTCTACGTAAGCGTACAATAAAGGCTGTACGTAAAACTGCCATTTCAATAATTAAATTTATTTTTTTAAGGATTGTAGCTCATGCCTACCATAAGCCAGCTCGTGCGTAAGCCACGAGAGTTTAGTCGCCCGACCAGTAAGAGCCCTGCGCTTGAAAACTGCCCGCAGCGACGTGGTGTGTGCACTCGTGTGTATACAACCACACCTAAGAAGCCGAACTCTGCAATGCGTAAAGTTGCTAAAGTTCGTCTAACTAACGGTTATGAAGTTATTTCATATATCGGTGGTGAAGGCCATAACTTGCAAGAACACTCTGTCGTACTAGTACGCGGTGGTCGTGTTAAAGACTTACCGGGTGTGCGTTATCACATCGTACGTGGTGCACTTGACTTGCAAGGTGTTAAGGATCGTAAACAAGCTCGTTCTAAATACGGTGCTAAGCGTCCTAAGTAAAAGGCTTAATAGGCTTTTTTGCTGAAATCACTGTCCAAACCTAGCGATAGGTGATTGCTTCCTACCCTTGGGTGGTAAGCGTGCAGCCGCAGCTGCTGGAGATATTTTCTGCGGATGTAAGTGGCTGTTCTCTCAATAGGCAGCCGTGACTACGAAAGTAGTTCAACTGAATTTGACAC
Organism: Alcaligenaceae bacterium; assembly: GCA_012518515.1. GTDB lineage: Bacteria > Pseudomonadota > Gammaproteobacteria > Burkholderiales > Burkholderiaceae_B > Oligella. The sequence continues at coordinate 1,757 of JAAYRZ010000206.1, read as the reverse complement.
AATATAGGAAGTAATAACATGCCTCGTCGTCGTGAAGTACCCAAGCGCGAGATCCTACCTGATGCAAAATACGGTAGTGTTGATCTTGCCAAATTTATGAATATCATTATGCTTTCCGGTAAAAAAGCCGTTGCAGAGCGTATCATTTATGGTGCTTTGACTCATATCGAAAGCACCACAGGCAAAGAGCCGTTAGAAGTATTTAATACTGCTATTAATAATGTAAAACCTGTAGTTGAAGTTAAAAGCCGCCGTGTTGGTGGTGCTAACTACCAGGTTCCTGTTGAAGTTCGCCCAGTTCGTCGTATGGCTTTGGCTATGCGCTGGGTTCGTGAAGCAGCCAAAAAGCGTGGCGAAAAATCCATGGATTTGCGTCTGGCTGGCGAGTTGCTGGATGCGGCTGAAGGCCGTGGCGGCGCTATGAAAAAACGCGAAGAAATTCATCGAATGGCAGAAGCCAACAAGGCCTTCTCCCATTTCCGCTGGTAATCTAAGGACTCCAAAATGGCCCGTAAAACCCCAATCGAAAGATATCGTAACATCGGTATTTCCGCACACATTGATGCGGGTAAGACTACAACTTCTGAGCGTATTCTTTTCTATACCGGTATTAATCACAAACTAGGTGAGACCCACGAGGGTTCTGCTACCATGGACTGGATGGAGCAGGAACAAGAGCGTGGTATTACCATTACATCTGCTGCTACCACTGCTTTCTGGAGCGGTATGGCTGGTCAGTTTCCTGAGCACCGTGTTAACGTAATTGACACACCAGGACACGTTGACTTCACGATTGAAGTTGAGCGTTCTATGCGCGTTCTTGATGGTGCGTGCATGGTTTATTGTGCTGTGGGTGGTGTACAGCCTCAGTCTGAAACTGTATGGCGCCAAGCTAACAAGTACCATGTACCTCGTTTAGCCTTCGTAAATAAGATGGACCGTACTGGTGCTAACTTCTTCAAAGTTCACGATCAGTTAAAAACTCGTTTACGTGCTAACCCTGTACCTATCGTAATTCCTATCGGTGCTGAGGATGGTTTCGTTGGTGTCGTTGACTTAATCAAGATGAAAGCGATCATCTGGGATGAGGCAAGTCATGGCGTTAAATTCGAATACGGTGATATTCCAGCTGACTTGCAAGCTGATGCTGAGCATTGGCGTGAGCAGATGGTCGAAGCCGCTGCTGAAGCCAACGAAGAGTTGATGGAAAAGTACCTTGAAGAAGGTGAGTTGAGCGAAGAAGATATCGTTAAGGGTATCCGTATTCGTACCATCGATTGCGAAATTCAGCCGATGTTCTGCGGTTCTGCCTTTAAAAACAAGGGTGTTCAGCGTATGCTTGACGCCGTTATTGAGTTCTTACCGGCACCTACCGAAATTCCTCCTGTACAGGGCGAAGATAAAGACGGTAATCCTATTACTCGTAAGGCAGATGACAAAGAGTCAATGTCAGCACTTGCGTTTAAGTTAATGTCTGACCCATTTGTTGGTCAATTAACTTTCGTACGTGTGTACTCAGGGATTATTAATTCCGGTGACACTGTATTTAACCCAGTTAAAGGTAAGCGTGAGCGTATTGGTCGTATCTTGCAGATGCACGCTAATAACCGCGAAGAAATTAAAGAAATTGTTGCGGGTGACATCGCTGCCGTTGTTGGTCTAAAAGATGTTACTACTGGTGAAACTTTATGTGATATGAATAATCAGATTATTCTTGAGCGCATGGAATTCCCAGAGCCTGTGATTTCTTTAGCAGT